>DAOWDF010000020.1 GCA_030639165.1 Alphaproteobacteria bacterium | reverse complement strand
TCAGCCACCCTTATTTAAGGTTAAAAAAGGCAAGTCTAGCGAGATATATTTAAAAGATGAGCGCGCACTGGAAGATCATCTGATTAATCTAGTTGTTAATGATATTGTGATTATAGATGCAAATGGCGATACTCGTAGCGGTAATGATCTACGCGATCTTTTGCTGAAATCTCGCAGCTTGCGTGATGCAATTAACGCACTTTCAGGGCGCGCAGGTAATCGCCGCGTGATTGAGCAAGTCGCAATCGCTGGCGCATTTGATAGTGAAGCTGTTCGTGATGAAGAGCTGGGAGCTGACTACGCTGGAAAAGTTGTAGCGCAGCTTGATGCCCTTGAAATTGACATTGAAAAAGGCTGGAACGGCACTTTTAGAGCGGATAAAGGTTATAAATTCTGGAAGACAACCAGAGGTATAACTGAAACTGTGACAATTTCAATTTCTTCACTACGCTCTTCCGAAGCAGTGCGTTTAAATAATGCAAAGGAATTACTTAAGGAAGTATTCTCTAAATCCGTTGAGATTAATAGTGATGGTAAAACATTATTAAAGGTCAATGGCCCCGCAGCATTTTACGATTACGTGCAAGAAGCAGGTCGTAAAGGCTTGCAAATCTCACGCTATAAGGGTCTTGGTGAAATGAATCCAGAACAACTCTGGGAAACTACGCTTGATCCAAATGTTAGAACATTGTTGCAAGTTGAGGTAGCGGACGCGATTAAAGCCGATGAAATATTCTCAACCCTTATGGGCGATGTGGTCGAACCACGCCGCGAGTTCATCCAAGATAATGCCCTAAAATCTAATATTGATACTTAAAAGCTTGATATTGATGCAAACACAAGTGGCGCTATGGTAGGGTATTTTCTAAATGCGCATAAAATTGATAAGGCCAGCATAACAGCTACATACGGACGATAAATAATGTCATCACTATCACAAAAACTAACTTTCATTATGGAAGATGCTTTTAGCGCGCTGGATTTGCCAGCGGAAAATGCACGGGTGAGCGTATCTGCGCAAGCACAGGGGACGCAGTTCCAATGTAACGGAGCAATGGCGAGCGCAAAAGCTGCACGTAAAAACCCACGTGAGATAGCGCAAAATGTAGTTGACCACCTTAAAGATTCTAAATCTTCGGACATATTTGAAGATATCTCAATCGGTGGCCCTGGATTTATCAATATCACCCTCAAAGATGCATATATAGCGGATAATGTTAAAGAGCTACTGACCAGTGAACGTTTTGGAATAGCCAGCGCGCCTCAAGGTCAGAGCATTGTTCTGGATTATGGCGGCCCTAATATCGCCAAAGCCATGCATGTCGGCCACCTTAGAAGTTCAATCATTGGCGATGCCCTGCGCCGTATGTGTTTATATGCGGGCTATAACGCCATTGGCGATGTGCATATGGGTGATTGGGGAACGCCAATGGGCATGATCCTGTCCGAGCTTGACCTGATGAAATTTGACGGCGAGATTACAATGGAGATGCTGGCAGAGATTTACCCTAAGGCCTCAACGGCTTGCAAGGAAGATAAGGAGCGCATGGCTCTTGCGCGCGATGCCACCAAAAAACTGCAAGAAGGCGACGGCGAATATACCAAAAAATGGCGTGAATTTATTGATGTTTCCATCACTGGCATGAAGAAGAATTTTGATGCTATGGGTGTGCATTTCGATGAGTGGAAGGGCGAGTCCGATGCTCATCCATTTATTGAAGGTATGATAAATGATTTACGTGATAAAGGTCTAGCAATTGAGAGCGAGGGTGCGGTTATCGTGCCTGTTGCGCAGGATGGCGACAAAAAAGAATTGCCACCACTTATGCTGCTTAAATCTGATGGGGCGGTTCTTTATGGTACGACTGACCTAGCAACAATTATGGAGCGTAAAAAGAGCCACAACCCGATAAAAATTATCTATATAGTCGATCAGAGGCAATCACTACATTTCGAGCAAGTTTTCCGCGCAGCTAAGCTCTCTGGGATTGCGCCAGAAAATGAGATTGAGCTTGTTCACGCAGGTTTTGGCACAATGAACGGCGCAGATGGTAAGCCATTCAAAACCAGAGATGGCGGAGTTATGCGCCTTGAAGAGCTTATATCCATGGCAGAGAAAAAGGCGCAAACTCGCCTTGATGAAGCAGAGCTAGCCAAGGATATGGACGAGGCGGAGCGCGCTGGCATTGCCCATAAAGTCGGGATTGCTGCGCTTAAATTTGCTGATCTGCAAAATAACCGTATAGCAGATTACATATTCGATATTGACCGCATGACTTCATTTGAGGGTAAGACGGGGCCTTACCTGCTCTACCAATCTGTGCGCATAAAATCATTACTCCGTAAGGCTGGAGTGAGCGACGGTATTGCTTGCGATGAGTTTAAGGTAACGGATGATGATCGCGCCCTTACTTTACTTTTGAGTGAACTACCCTCTCATTTCGATGCAGCGATGAAGAATTATACCCCACATATATTATGTGACTATGCATTTAAATTAGCGCAGGAATTTAGCTCCTTTTACGGTAACTGCCATATAATATCCGAACGCGACGAAGTACTTAAATTAAGCCGCCTAGCCTTATGCCAGCAAACATATAAGCAATTATCGCTTATCCTATCACTTTTAGGCATGGAAATCCCTGAGCGTATGTAAAAAAATGCATAAAATATGTATAATAGTACACAGATCATACGCAACCTAAGTCATTGGTTTTATTAAATATTAACCTATAATTGCTATCCTTAACCTTGAATACTAAAAATATATCAGGGTGAACATGGAATTATATATCACAGCGCAAATTATAGGATTTATAGGTTACATATTCTATGTAGGCGCTCCACATTTCAAAACACAAATTAATATAATGAAAATAGGCGCACTAGCTTGCTCTATTTGCATGATACAATGGTATATGTTAGGGCAGTTATCACTGCTTGCTTTTAACTTTCTTTCAATTATTACTTTGCTAATAGCTATAAAAGGAGATCGTAAATACTCTTACCTTCTATACCCTATAGGGTGCGCAGTTATTATCTCAATGTCCAGCGGCACTATTATCGATATATTAGCGCTCTGTGCTTTTTGCTTAAGCGTAGCTTCACAATTTTCTCAAAATATTATTACATTTCGTTTATATGCAGCAATCGCAGGAGCGTTCTTAATAATTTCAGGGGCACTGGCATTATCCCTACCAGCATTAATATTCAATATATTATTCGCCTATGGTCATATATTGAAATTACGAGAATTAAGTGTAGACTCCTCACCTACAGAAACTAAAATATGCACTGCCTGATATTAAATCATACGTATTATATAGAGACCGCACATATATAATGTATTATTATGTAGTATTTATGCATTAGGTGTATTTTTCTCTGGACAAATATGTTAATTGCTCCTATAAACATTACAACGATAAATATTAGTACATTTAATACATAAATTATGGATAATTATGAATGCCAACAATTGAGCAAATACGCGCCGCACGCGCCTTAATAGGATGGAGCCAAGGTGACCTAGCAGACAGATCAGATTTGTCGCAAACAGGCGTAGCGCGTATAGAAAATGGCTCTAATCAACCTAATTCTACTACATTGGATAAAATTATCTCTGCCTTTGATAAAGCAGATATCGAATTTATCGGTGATAGCGGCGTTAAAAAACGCACTGGTGATATAAAAAAACTAAAAGGCAAACAAGGTTTCATTGATTTTATGAATGATGTTTATGAAACCTCTAAAAATGTCGGCGGTGAAATTTGCGTGTTTAACGTAGATGAAAAAAACTGGATAAAATGGATGGGTCAAGATCGATATGATAGTCATGCCTCTCGTATGAAAAAAATTGAAAAAGATATTAACTTTAAAATCATAGTAGAAGAAAATGATTGGTTTTTCATTGCGACAAAAATAGCTGAATATAAGTGGTTCCCAAAAGAGCTATTTAATGAACAGTCATTCTATATTTACGGAAAAAAAATTGCATTCATTAACTTCCTAAATGATGATGTAAGAATATTAATGTTGGAGCAACCACAGTTTACAGACGGACTTAGGGTATTATTTGATATAGCTTGGAACCAAGTTGCTAAAACACCAGAAAAAGAGGCCTAAATACAATGGTTGTTGCTGCTGCGTTTAATAATGATATTGAATACCAAAGAATTTTAACAGAAGCAGATTCTGTTGAAGAGGTTTCTGATTTACTTACTAACACCCTTGGAGTTAAAAAAGATCATATTGATTTCCTTGTAGGACTTGGCGGAATAGAAAAACTACGCGAACTCTATTATGAATCCATAAAATTTGATTTAACTTACGGAACAAAGACATGCGCCTTTATCTCGGAATCTATTTATAAAAATACGGCAAAACATCACCCAGAATTATTTGTTAACCCAGAGAATGCAGAGCATGGCGTAAAACATCGTGCCAGCTTAACAAGCTCAATTGTAGATGGCCTTACAATCGCTCAAAGAATGCTGCGAAACAAAGGTATTGACACAGAAGAGGCCTCATTCTTTGATTTTGGAACTGGAACTGGAAAACCTGTTTTAATTGCACAACATTCTGACTTTGGTTTTGGTTTTAAAAAAGCAGTAGGCATTGATTACTATAAAGAAGTCATACATAAAGCTAACGAAAACAAAGACCTCGCCGGCCTTGGAGATGATAAAAAAATACAATTCGCTTTTGATGATGCAACTCACTTTAGAGATTTTAACGGCATAAATGTTGCCTATATGTACAATCCATTTGATGCAGAGATAATGAAACGTGTTGAGCTTAATTTAAGAAAATATGCAGGAAATACGCTTATCATTTACAATAAACCTATGCATAGCGAGTTATTTGAAGAAAAAAATTGGAAAACTGTACATAAGGGAACAAATAATGACCCTGATAAATGCATAACTATTTATTCTCGTGGGTTTGAACCATAATTATAACCCCCAGACGCCAAAATAAAAGCCCCATCATTTGACGGGGCTTTGTTGTATTTGGATTGTGGGTAAATAGTAAACAGCGTTTATACTGTGGCTAGGAAAATAAAGCGAAGCTTAGGTAACCTAAGTGAGCTGATATTTGACAAAGCCACAGTGAAACAATGGAAACTATTTTACATCATGCCAGGCATTCCGCCCATACCACCCATTCCGCCCATAGCACCAGCTGCGCCAGCGTCATCGCCTTCAGCATCAGTGATAATTGCTTCGGTTGTGATCAATAGACCAGCAACGCTTGCAGCATCTTGAAGAGCAGTACGCACTACTTTAGCAGGGTCGATAATTCCAGCCTTAACAAGGTCAGTATATTCACCTTTTTGAGCGTCGAAACCATAATTAAGATCACCTTGCTCATTAAGCTTACCAACAATCACAGAACCTTCTTCACCTGCATTTTCGCAGATTTGACGGATCGGAGCTTGAAGCGCGCGGATAATAATTTCAATACCAACATTTTGATCTTCGTTATCACCTTTAAGGCCAGTCAAAGCTTTACCAGCATAAAGAAGTGCAGTACCACCACCAGCAACAACGCCTTCTTCAACGGCTGCGCGAGTTGCGTGCAAAGCGTCATCAACGCGGTCTTTGCGCTCTTTCACTTCTACTTCTGTGATCCCGCCAACGCGAAGAACAGCAACGCCGCCTGATAATTTAGCCAAACGCTCTTGCAATTTTTCTTTATCATAGTCAGATTCAGTAGCATCAACTTGTGTGCGGATTTGCTTACAACGAGCTTCAATAGTAGCTTTGTCGCCAGCGCCATCAACAACAACAGTCTCATCTTTAGTGATTGCAACTTTTTTCGCAGTTCCAAGCATATCGATTGTAACTTCTTCAAGCTTGATACCAAGATCTTCGGAAACTACAGTTCCGCCTGTTAGGATACCCATATATTCAAGCATCTCTTTACTACGACCACCAAAACCAATAGCTTTAACAGCTGCGATTTTTAGTCCGCCACGTAGCTTGTTCACAACTAGAGTTGCAAGAGCTTCGCCCTCAACATCTTCAGCAACGATCAAAAGTGGACGGCCTGATTGCACAACAGCTTCTAGGATTGGAAGCATTGCTTGCAAGTTAGAAAGCTTAGCTTCGTGAAGCAAGATGTATGGGTTTTCAAGATCACAAATCATTTTATCTGCATCTGTGATGAAGTAAGGTGACAAATAACCACGGTCAAACTGCATGCCTTCAACAACTTCTAGTTCGTTGTGCAAAGATTTTGCTTCTTCAACAGTGATAACGCCTTCATTGCCGACTTTATCCATAGCTTCTGCAAGCATTTCGCCGATTTCACTCTCGCCATTAGCAGAGATTGTACCAACTTGACGAATTTCGTCATTGCTTTTCACGTTTTTCGCGCGAGATGCGATGTCTTCAACAACTGCGATAACAGCTTTGTCGATACCGCGTTTTAGATCCATTGGATTACGTCCAGCAGAAACAGCCTTAACGCCTTCACGAACGATTGCTTGTGCAAGCACAGTAGCAGTAGTTGTACCGTCACCTGAATGATCATTAGCTTTTGAAGCTACTTCACGGATCAGTTGTGCGCCGATATTCTGGCGAGCATCTTTAAGTTCGATCTCTTTAGCAACAGTCACACCGTCTTTAGTCGTGCGAGGCGCCCCGAAAGATTTCTGGATTACAACGTTACGGCCTTTTGGCCCTAATGTCACTTTTACAGCGTTAGCAATAATATCAACGCCTTTTAATAGCTCATCACGAGCATCTTCTTGGAATAGTACTTCTTTAGCACCCATAGTAATTCTCCTAAATATCTATAATTAAATTATGCAGCGATTACGCCGATAATGTCTGATTCTTTCATCACAAGCAGCTCTTCACCGTCAACAGTGATTTCATCGCTACCCCATTTTTTGAAGATAACTTTATCACCTTCTTTAACGTCAAGTGCGCGAACATCACCATTATCATTAACATAACCATTACCAACGGCAATGATTACGCCTTCTGTTGGCTGCTCTTCTGCTGTTCCTGGAATAATAATACCACCTGCTGTTTTTGTTTCAGCTTCTGCGCGGCGGATAAGTACGCGATCATGTAAAGGACGAAATTTCATTTTCGTATCTCCTATAGTTTATGGTTAAATAAGCAGGTTACCCCTTCTGCCCTTGCAAGCCAGATTAAGGAAAACCCCTTCCACATCACGCAGGGCGAAGCACAGTAAACGCTTCAGCCATTTGTGAATGCGTTCATCTATAAAGATAGTTCAGAAAATATACAAGAAATTTCGTTAGCTATAAGCCAGAATACCAGTGCTTATAAGCTAAATATGGAAGTGGAAAGTTGAATACGACCCGAAAATTCGTTGTTGGCTGCTTTCTTTCGAACCTGACCAATTACAAGCGAGGCATCGCCCGCACCAACTTTCCGCTGCTTTTATATGCTTATAGGCTAATATATGCAAGGTTTTTTACAATTACTGAAAATAATTGGCATTTGGCACTATACTCACTTGCTTTAATTATTATATATGATAGTAAATGATAATCATTATCAATTAGGAAAGTATTGAAGGTCATACTAATGAAAAAAATTACACTTGCGTTAAGCATTACAGTTATTAGCTTAGGGTTTATATCCCATGCAAATTCACAAAATGAACAGCCAATAGTTCAGCATTATGAAGCACAAAATATTGAAACAACAGAAGAAGCTCTTGATGTTTTAGATAAGGAAATAGCAAAAATTGCGGACACCCTAGAAACTATGGAACGCATAAATAAAGACCCAGAATACGGATCTAAAATTGAATTCCATGGTATTGAAGCCATACATGTAAGCAGCTATAGCCTTGAGGCTGCTATTGATAGATTACGCGCAGATAAGGCGGTTACTGATAATAAACTGGATGCATTAGATGAAACTGTTCAGGCAATTCATTTTGCCTCCGAGAAAAAAGAGGAAGCCAAAACCCGTGAATGGTTTATAAAACTCACCAAAGCTTTTGATGATATAGATAGTAACGAAACAGTGAAAATAGAGAAAAAAGAGTTTTATGAGATCGTTATAAAAGATCATAAATTCTCACCAGAAGAGCTTATTGTTCCTGCTGGTCAAAAGATAAAATTGATCATCGATAATCAAGACCCTACTCCAGAAGAGTTTGAGAGCTATGATCTTAATCGTGAGAAGATTATTTCAGGAAATAAAAAAGCCACTATATTTATAGGCCCCCTAAAGGCTGGCAAATATCACTATTTTGGTGAGTTTAATATGGATAGCGCTAATGGCTATATTATTGCTCAGTAGAGTAAACTAAAGAAAGTTATTGAGACATGTTTTCGACTGCGACTATTGTTTTTCGTGAAATTTTAGAAATCGCCCTTGTGCTTGGCATCGTTATGGCAGCAACCAAAGGCTTGCCACAGCGAGGTATTCTGGCGGTTACAGGGCTTGCTATAGGTATAGCTGGCTCTATTGCTATAGCATTCTTTACTGACACTATATCTGCGGCAATTGATGGTGTCGGGCAAGAAGTATTCCACGCCATTATCATGTTCATAGCAGCGATATTTATTGGCTGGACAGTCATATGGATGAAAGTCCACGGGCGTAACATGGCCAAAAACTTGAATGCAGTTGGTCAGGATGTCATAGCAGGCAATAAATCTTTCTATGTATTAGTTGGCGTTATCGCACTGGCCACCTTTAGAGAAGGTGCGGAGATTGTGCTTTTCACCTATAGTATGGGCGCGTCTGGAGCCATCACTATAAGTGAGATAATAATGGGCGGTATTATAGGAGCAATTGGCGGCGCAATAGTTGGCACTATGCTCTATTTTGGCTTATTAAAAACAGTAAAGAGACATCTATTTACTGTAACCAGCTGGATGCTGATTGTACTCTGCGCGGGAATGGCCGCCAGCGGGGCTAATTTATTGATCGCTGCAAATGTACTGCCTGCGCTCTCGACGCAGATTTGGGATACATCATGGATAATTTCTGGGCATGGCTTCATAGGCAAAACATTAGGTGTGTTAATTGGCTATACGCCGCGCCCATCAGGAATGGAAGCCTCAGTATATGTAAGCGTTCTGATAATTATAGGGATTGCCTATAATTATGTTGGAAGACAGGTGGAAATTAAAAAATCTTAAACTGTTCTTAAGGATGATATATTAGAAATAAGTGTGGCATTATGTTATGCTTTTATAATCATATTAATTAGGGTGGTTTGATATGTCAAATCCTGCGCAAAAACTAGAGTCCAAAGATAGTAGCACAATGCAACAGGCTGGTGGCTTAGTGGTGTTTAGTGAGGAATTACCAAATATATCTGCTGATCTGAATTTACTATATATTCGCTCCAACTCTAGCGGAAGAAACAAATTTAGATCCAAATGGCCAAAAGTTGCAGAATATATATTTGGCGAACAACTTATTGCCTATGATAATGATGGCATCCAAGATCACGATTTACGTATTGAGCTAGAAGCGGAAGCTGGCGAGATACGGATATCTCTTAAACAAACCATTGCAGAACTTAAAGAAAAAAGCATCGATGATGGCTCGTTGCAAACTGACTATGTAGAAAGCGTGATTGATTTATATGGCCCCTATATTGCCAGCCTACTATATTTAGATAACATTATAGAACGTGTGCGCGCTGGATCTTTGGAAAAAATAAAGTCTGCACGTGAGGATGTATCAGAAAAGCGAAAAGAGGCTTCCGAAAGTCTGGAAACTAAAGAAACACCAGCAGCCTCAGACAACACTCCCAAGAAATCACCAGATAGCCAACCTGATAATAAATTTCAAGAGACCCCAAAGCCACCTGAAGAGTTATCAAAAGCAGGTGTTGATACGCCTCCCGCGATTGAGCCAATTAAAACTGATACGCCTGTAATATCGGAAGAGCTTAAAGAAGATGCTACGGCTTCTATATTTAGCAAAAAAGATGATGATACAGCCTCAAAACTTGGTAAAGATCCTGCCGCTTCCGCACCATCAATATTTGGCCAGAAGAAAAAGATAAAGCCCGCACAAGATGCGGTAGAAAAGCCACCTGAAGAAATAAAAAGCGGCATTTATACTATTTTATTCAATACCGCATCTAGCCCTAGCGCTTAGGTACTATATCTAATCTTGTATATTACGGATATTATCAGAGTGAGTAAAATAACGGCTCCACCTTGATGCATGACTGCTAGTGGCAGAGATACTCCAGATAATAATGTAGCAATTCCAAGTCCTACCTGAATGAATATGACTGCGGCTAATATCGAGAAATAAAGGCCGTTACGCTGCTTCATTATGCCATGCGCACAAAAACTTAAAGTTATAAGTAATGTTATAATTGCTACCCAGCGATGGGTAAACTGCACGCTAGCGTGGTTTTCAAAGAAATTGAGCCATAAAGGTTTATGAAACCATAGCTCCTCAGGAAACCATGTGGCACCCATTTTAGGGAAAGTTTCATTATATATAAGGCCTGCATCAAGGCCTGCTGTGAACGCTCCCCATAGAATAGTTACAATGATTGCTGCTAATGTTACGAGGCCATGAATTTGTAACTTACGATTATCTTTATCCGTAATTTCACTGCCAAAATTACGCAACCTTAAACCCAGCCACAACATGTATCCATAGATCAAAAGGGCTAGCGATAGATGTGCAGCCAAGCGATAATGCGATACGGCTGGCATATCCACTAGCCCGCTTTTAACCATATACCAGCCCATAAAACCTTGCGCGCCGCCCATTAAAAACGCTGCAAATAATTTGATCTTAAAGCCTTTTGGCACCCAACCTTTGATAAGGAAAAATATGAAGGGTAGAGCGTAGAAAACTCCGATTAATCGCCCTAGTAAGCGATGAAACCACTCCCAGAAAAATATTGATTTAAAATCCGATATCTCCATCCAGAAATTTTTCTTCTGATATTCAGGTGAGGATTTATACATCTCGAAAACGCGTTGCCACTCTTCTTCGTTTAATGGTGGAATAGCGCCCATTAACGGCTCCCACTCAACAATAGAAAGTCCCGATCCACTGAGGCGGGTTATGGCTCCGACTATAATCATGCAAAAAACACTAAAGCAGCAAAAAAACAGCCAGTTAGAGATTATTTTCAGATGCTTTTCTATGTTGTTACTATTCATGTTATATCATTATCATTGGTTAAATTTATTGCGTCATCACCAGATTGTTCCTATTATATATCACGGTTATAAAACTGAGAGTATATTTTAGTGTTTTTGCTTTTTATTTACACTAGGCAGCCGAGGCGATTAAAATTTTAGCGTAGTTTGCCTACGTGAATTTTATGAGACCGAAAGATAACGACGTGTAAATAGAAATGAAAAATACTAAAATGGCAAGTTTTGATTTTATAGATGCAGCAGCTAAGGGCTATGAGATAACATGGCGTGATAGAGCTTATTTATCACGCGTGGCTGTGCCTGTCCTATTCGTAAAAGTAGCATGCTTTTTGGGTATATTCGTATTAGGTGCGCAAGAGCATTACTTGCGTCAGGGCTTGATTTCTATGCCGAGCTTTATTGTGGAGGCTGCGTTTGTTGTTGGGCTTATTCGATACGTCTTGTATCGAGAGGCTATCTTTATATGGGGACGAGCCGTACCGATACTAGAGTCCGATGATAAGCCATACCCATATCTTGGCACTATGAGTAAAAAGAAGTGCTTACAAGCTGGCATAGCAACTTACCTTTTATTGAAAGTTGTGCTGGGCGGTATATCTGCATTAGCCCTTGATAATTACTCGGCACTTACGCCAACAGATGGGACAACGGCAGAAGGCGAAGCGGAAATAAGTCTATTATATTCCTTAACTAAC
>DAOWDF010000319.1 GCA_030639165.1 Alphaproteobacteria bacterium | reverse complement strand
GTTTTTAAGCGCACGCACATGCAAATAGAATTGCAGCCAGCCAGTAACTCCCGTTGCCAGAGCTATACCTACCACTCCGATATATTGAATTAACATAAGGCTCATAGCGATGTTAATTATCGTTGAGATAATAGCTATGCGAACAGGCGTTTTAGTATCACCGCGCGCCCAATGCGCCGTTGAAAACACCTTTATAGCAATATAAGCAGGCAGACCTAAGGCATAAGCGGCTAAAATATTAGCGGTTATTTGCGAGTCGGCCGCATCAAATGCACCGCGCTCGAACAGCACCGTAATCAATGATAAAGGGATAACTGCGAGAGCTATGGCGGCTGGCAGTGCCAATAATAGGCAATATTCCATGGCTCGATTGAATAGATCAGTGGCCTTGCCCTTGTCATCACTAACCATTGCACGTGAAAGCATAGGCAAGAGCGCTGTTCCGACTGCTATTCCTACTACGCCTAATGGTAATTGATTGAGGCGATCTGCATAATAAAGGTAAGAAATTGAACCCTCTTCCAAAAATGAAGCTATTATCAAATCAGCAAATAAATTAACATGGACAACCCCTGCCCCCAAAACCGCAGGAGCCATAAGTTTCAATACCTTACGGATATCTTTATCCATTTTAGGTAAAGAAAAACTAATCTTTATTCCCGCGCGTTTGGCACATACCCACAGAAAAGCGAGCTGCAATGCTCCCGCAGCCAAAACTCCCCATGATAATGCGTGACCAACCGTATCGAAATAACCGCTGGCGAGTAGTGCCACTATCAATGAAACATTGAATAATACAGGTGCAAAAGCGAATGGAGCGAACCGGTCAATTGCACCTAGCATACCACCTAAAAGCGCGGTCAAAGACATAAGTAGCAAGTAAGGGAATGTGATGCGAGACAGCTCTATTGCTAGTGGTGCGCGCACCAAGTCACCTGAAAAACCTGGTGCAATCACTTGGATCACATATGGCATGAAGGCAAGTGCAAGCAACGTAAATGCGCTTAGCGCACATAGCATCACCATGAATACATTACTGGCAAACAAGTCCGCCTTCTCACGATTTTCGAGACTTATCGTCTTGGAATATATGGGGACAAAGGCAATGCTGAACGCCCCCTCTGCGGTAACACGACGAAAGAAGTTCGGGAGCTTTAGGGCTATAAAAAATGCATCCCCTACAGGCCCTGCCCCTAGATAGCTAGCTGTCAGCACATCGCGCGCGAATCCTGCAATTCGCGATAATCCCGTCATTCCTGCCACAGTAGCCATAGCTTTTATTAAACTCATGTGCTAATCCTTACACCAAGTTAGAAGGAAAAACATCATGAAAAATGCGGATAAAAATCCAGAAAGCCAATGGTTCGGAGAAAAACAAGTCTCACCAGAGGAAAAAACAGAGGGCGTTATTGGCGTTTTTGATAGTGTTGCAGATCAATATGACCTTATGAATGACCTTATGAGCGGTGGAGTGCATCGCCTGTGGAAAGATCAACTTATACGCATGATCAGACCTCGTAGCTCTATAAATGGTCGCCCGATGGATTATCTGGATGTTGCTGGTGGAACGGGTGATATTGCATTTCGTATTCGCAAGAAAGTAGGGTCTGGTGCAAATATTACATTATGTGACCTTAATGATAATATGCTTAGCGTTGGTAAAGATCGTGCGATTGATAAGGGCTGGATCAATCAGTTCAACTGGATCACAGGGAATGCAGAGAGCTTGCCCCTGCCCGATGATAGCGTTGATGTCTATACGATTGCCTTTGGCCTTCGCAATGTTACGCATATAGACACTGCGCTTGCAGAAGCATATAGGGTACTTCGTAAGGGCGGTAAGTTCTATTGCCTTGAGTTCAGCCATGTTCAGCCTACTATTCTGGCTAAGGCATATGATATGTTCTCATATAATGTCATACCAAAAATCGGCAAAAAAATTACTGGTGATGAGGATAGCTATCAATATCTAATAGAGAGTATTAGGAAGTTCCCAACTCAAGAAAATCTATTGAACCGCATAAGTGACGCAGGGTTCAAACGCACCAGATATAACAACTTATCTGCTGGTATAGTGGCAATCCACCAAGGAACCAAGGCTTAAATAATAAATAGTATAAGTGCGTATAACACGGTTCATATAGATGCTTTTGATTTGACACTATAGTTCTTATATGTGCATTATTTGCATATATGTGTCACTATATAATTATATGACAAATTCAAGATAACCAAATTAACAAGGGGGCTACACAAAATGAGCAGCTTTACAAAATCAATTCTATATTCCACAACAGTGCTAGTAGCTGGCCTAATTGCTACATTTACAATCTATAATAACTCAACATCTGAGGATACAATGGCTATGGCCAGCATGCCTCCTATGACTAGTGAGGGCACAGTAAATGAATTAAATCAGATCATTGCTACAGCAGAATCTATGCAGGAAACTGTGTCAGGTGACATTGCTGCATCAATGGATAATATCGAAACAGCGGCTGGAAATATAGAAGGTACTGTTAGCGATACAAGAGAGAGAATAAAGGCAATACAAAACAGTGCAAGAACACCGGCTCATGCTGAAAGAGAAGTAAGACGATTACAAGATCAAGTTATTAGAGATTCTATCAATATGGCGAATCCGGATTCAGTAGCAGACATGGAAGCATCACAAGCAGAACTAGATGCGGCAATAGCACAAGCTGCTGCGGCTCAGAACGATCTAAATTCAGCAGGATCTGACCTTACTAGCGCTCAACGTTCTTATGATCTTGACCCTACTGAAGATAATGCACTTGCCCTATCTGAGGCTCAGGCAGATTATAATGCAGCATTACAAGTTACAACTGATTTGCAAAACACAGCATCTACATACTAACTTTCTATGACTTTTCTAGTGTTTAAGCCTTGCCATATGTGCAAGGCTTTTTCTTTATAGAATTTTTCATTTATCCTTATACGTCGTTATCTTTTGGTCTCATAAAATTCACGTATTAATATACGCTAAAATTTTATTCACCTCAGCTGCCTAGTATAAAAATAAAGCAAAAACACTATACAGCTTAAAATAAAGTAAGTAATAATAGGCGTATGCTAAAAGATAAGAAAATATTACTGATTATATCAGGGGGGATTGCGGCTTATAAAACGCTCGACTTGATCCGATTGATCAAGAAAAATCATGGCGAAGTTCAGTGCATACTGACCAAAGGCGGCGAACAATTTGTCACGCCTCTTAGTGTGTCATCACTATCCCAGAACAAGGTTTACACTGATCTATGGTCACTGGACGATGAAGCGGAGATGGGTCACATACGTCTTAGCCGTGAAAGTGATCTTATCCTTGTCGCCCCAGCCAGCGCGGATATAATTGCCAAAATGGCTCATGGCATGGCAAATGACTTAGCCAGCACTACCCTGCTCGCCTCTAATAAGCCGATATTAATTGCCCCCGCTATGAATCCTGAGATGTGGAGCAATCCCGCGGTACAGGAAAATATGGCAACATTACAAAAACACGGAATTATAGAGATACCTCCAACGTCGGGCGAAATGGCTTGCGGTGAGACAGGCATCGGGCGCATGAGCGAGCCAGAGGATATCTACAAAGCCATTACTGATTTTTTTTTTGAACAGCCATTAAAGGGCAATAGCGCGCTAGTTACTAGTGGCCCCACCTATGAGCCGATTGACCCTGTGCGCTTTATTGGCAACAGATCATCGGGTAAACAGGGGCATGCTATTGCAAGGGCATTGCAGCGCAGCGGCGCAGAGGTGACGCTTGTATCAGGGCCTAGTAATATGCCTGACCCTCAGGGGGTTAATGTGATTCACGTAGAGACAGCAGAGCAAATGTTTAATGCTTGTGATGCCGCTTTGCCAGTGAATATCGCTGTATGCGCGGCGGCGGTTAGTGACTGGACTGCGGATGAAATGCAGGGGCATAAAATCAAGAAAACCAGTTCTGATCATGTGCCTGAATTAAAACTGAAACAAACTCAAGATATACTTAAGCATATATCAAACCATGAAACCAAGCGCCCGCAGCTAGTTATAGGGTTTGCAGCAGAGACACAAAATATTGAAGCCAATGCTAAAGCTAAATTAAGCAAGAAGAAATGCGACTGGGTCATTGCAAATGAAGTGGGGGCAGATAAAAATGGCATTGAAAAAGCTTTCGCCTCTGATGAGAATCAAATATATTTAATATCTCAAAATGAAGTAGAGAAATGGGGTCGTGCCAGTAAAGATAAAATTGCTCATGACCTAGTGCAGCGAATAATAAAAAAATTGGAAAAAACATGAGCGAATCTAAAGAAGTGATAATCAAAAAAACTATAACAAATGATGATGATATTGAAGTTGAACTAAAGCCATTGGATCATGCCGTTGGCCTGAAACTGCCGACTTATGCGACAAGTAATTCTGCGGGTATGGACTTAACTGCTGCTATAAAAGAGGCAATTGAGCTTGATTCAGGGGAGCGCGTTCTTGTGCCAACAGGACTTGCTATCGCCCTGCCCCATGGATTTGAAGCGCAAATCAGACCGCGTTCAGGCCTAGCCATTAATCACGGCGTTACGGTTCTTAATAGCCCAGGTACAATTGATTCTGATTATCGTGGAGAGATAAAAGTTATACTAATTAATCACGGCAAGGAGCCTTTTACGGTTAAACGCGGTATGCGCATTGCGCAAATGGTTGTTGAGCGTTACACCCATGTGAACTGGATTGTTGCGAGCCAGCTTGAAGATAATGACGAGCGCGGCGAAGGTGGCTTTGGTTCCACTGGCACAGATTAACGCTATGGCTGGTGCTGCACAAATTGATACGGCTTCAAGTTCGGCTTTAAGCATAGATGATAGAATGGCGGAGTTTATGGCTCAAGGCCATACGCCTATGATGGCGCAATACCATGTCCTAAAGTCAGAGCATAAAGGCTGTATGCTGTTTTATCGGATGGGTGATTTTTACGAATTGTTCCATGATGATGCAGTAAAGGCATCGGAAATACTCGACATTACCCTGACAAAGCGCGGCAAATCACAGGACACGGCTATTCCTATGTGCGGCGTGCCATATCATTCATATGAGCCATATCTAGCAAAGCTAATCAAGGCAGGATGCAGGGTTGCAATATGTGAGCAGACCGAAACACCTGATCAAGCCAAGGCCAGAGCCAAACGCGAAGGTAGAAGCCCATCGAAAGCTCTTGTGAACCGCGAGGCAGTCAGGATTGTAACACAAGGCACATTAACCGAAGATCACTTACTGGATGCGCGGCAGAATAACTATTTATGCTCCATATCGGAGATAGCTGGCGTTTTCGGGGTTGCATGGCTGGAGCTATCCACTGGTTCATTCACGGTTCAGAGCGTAGAGAATGACAACTTACGCGCAGTTTTGGAGCGTATAAACCCCAGTGAGATAATAGCTACAGAAAAGCTTGCTGATAAATATAGGTCAGATCTTGAGCATGTTGAAGATAAGATCACCAGCCAATCAGCATCAATGTTTGATACTCAGAATGCTAGAAAATCTCTAGAGCAGATATTTAATGTCGGAACGCTGGATAGCTTTGGCGATTTTTCTCGCGCAGAGATATCTGCTGCAGGGGCTTTGATCAATTACGTGCTGCGCACACAAAAGGGGAAAATACCGCATATATCTACTCCTGAGAAAATATCAAGTAATTGCGTGATGGAGATTGATGCGGCTACTCGTAAAAGTCTTGAGTTGCTGCGCACCTTATCAGGTGAACGTAAGGGAAGCTTGCTTGAAAGCATTGATTGCACCATTACGGGCGCGGGAGCGAGGATGCTGCAATCTTATATCTCTACTCCGATGGCAAAAACAGATCAGATAAATAAACGACTTAACCGCGTAGAGTGCTTTGTAAATAACATTAACTTGCGCAGCATTATACGGGAATATCTGCGCTGTATCCCTGACCTAGAGCGTGCATTATCTCGCCTTAGTGTTGATCGCGGTGGGCCTAAGGACTTATGCATTATTCGTGATGGACTGGCACAAAGTGAAATTATTCGCGCCGAGCTTCAAAATGATAATATTGCACGTGATATATTTAATGATCTCCTGAAATATATGCAGCAAAGACCTGCATTATCGGCTCTGCAAGATGAGCTTACAAAGGCAATGGATGATATCCCCCCTGCTCTGGCTAGAGATGGAGGTTTTATCCGCCAAGGTTATTCTGCCAAGATAGATTCGCTTAGGAAGTTGCGCGATGAAAGCCGTCAGTTAATCGCAGCATTACAGAAAAAATATCAGGAAAAAACCAGCATTGATGCACTAAAGATCAAGTATAATAATGTTCTTGGCTATTTCATTGATGTGCCTGCAAAGCGCGCTGATAGCATGATGGTTAGCGCCAGCAATGATAACTCTGACAACCCGTTTATTCATCGCCAGACTTTGGCAAATGCTGTGCGTTTTACTACTGCGGAGCTTTCCGAGTTGGAGCGTGATATATCCTCCGCGGCCGAAAAAACAATCGCAATAGAGATGGAGATATTCTCAAATATGGTGCAGCAAACTACTGCCCTATCCAAAGAAATCGGTGATATTGCACGCGCCATTGCCGCTGTTGATACTAGCTCTGCGCTGGCTGAACTTGCACAAGATATGGACTATGTTCGCCCGAAAGTTGATGATTCATATAATTTTGAAATTATTGGCGGCAGACACCCTGTTGTTGAGGCTGTGCTTAAAAAGCAAAGCTCTCCATTTGTGCCAAATGACTGTAACTTGAACCCTTCAAATAAACTATGGTTACTGACAGGCCCTAATATGGCGGGTAAGTCTACGTTCTTACGGCAAAATGCACTAATCACAATAATGGCGCAAATCGGTTCATTTGTCCCCGCTACTTCCGCGCATATAGGCGTTGTTGATAAGTGTTTCAGCCGCGTCGGTGCATCGGATGATTTGGCGCATGGGCAGTCCACCTTTATGGTTGAGATGGTTGAAACTGCGGCGATATTAAACCAATCGACTGAGCGCTCTCTTGTGATACTTGATGAAATTGGGCGCGGGACAGCGACTTATGACGGGCTGTCTATTGCGTGGGGCGCGCTTGAATATCTGCATGATAAAAACAAATGCCGATCTATTTTTGCTACCCACTATCACGAGCTTACTGCACTCGAAAGCACACTTAAGAATATGTCATGCCATACTGTGCAAGTAAAAGAATGGGAAGATAACATCATCTTCATGCATAAAGTCATAAAGGGTAGCGCCAATAAATCCTATGGAATACATGTAGCGCAGTTAGCAGGCGTTCCACCAGCAGTTATATCAAGAGCTAATACTATATTGGAGATGTTGCAATCCGATAAAGGTGGCGCATCACCACAGAAGATAGCATCTGAACTGCCGTTATTTGAAATAACAACACAAGCAGATATTGCGCCTAAAAAATCCGAGATAGAGAAAAAACTTGACTATATTGACCCTGATGCCCTATCACCACGAGAGGCTCTGGAAATTATTTATGAGCTAAAAAATGCACAGCTAAAAGAGAATTCAAAATGACAGAGCAAAACACTCCTATTGAAACCGATGCAGTAATTATTGGCGCAGGCCCATGCGGATTATTCACAGTATTTGAGATGGGTCTTTTGGATATGAAGTGTCATCTAATTGATATCCTTGATCGCCCCGGCGGGCAATGTGCGGAGCTATATCCGGAAAAACCAATCTTTGATATACCTGCCTACCCAACTATATCAGGGCAAGAGCTAACGGATAATTTGTTGGAGCAAATTGAGCCATTTGACCCAGTATTCCATTATCAGGAAATGGCCGAGAGCCTAGAGAAACTTGATAATGGCCGTTGGAGACTTACAACCGATATCGGTACAGTGTTTGACGCAACCTGCATCATAATCGCAGCTGGCGGTGGTAGCTTTGTTCCGAAAAAGCCCCCTATTCCTGAAATTGAATCATTTGAAGGAACATCTGTATTTTATTCGGTTCGAAAAATGGATCAGTTCAAAGATAAGAATATCATTATTGCTGGCGGTGGTGATTCCGCACTGGACTGGTGCTTAAATTTACAGCCTATAGCCAAGAGCCTTACATTAATTCACAGGCGCGATAATTTCCGCGCTGCGCCTGATAGCGTGTCAAAAATGCGTGAATTAGTGGCTAATGGTGCAATGAATTTTGAAATGGGTCAGGTGAAAAAGCTTATCGGTGATAATGGGCAGCTTGAGGGCGTTGAAATGCTTGATGCTAATAAAGAGATGAAGCAAATCAACTGTGATACTTTATTACCGTTTTTTGGACTGACTATGAAGCTTGGCCCTATCGCTAACTTTGGGCTTAACCTGAATGAGAATCTAATCCCTGTTGATACAGAGAAGTTTGAAACATCTGAAAGTGGGATATTTGCAGTTGGAGATATAAACACCTACCCTGGCAAGCTTAAGCTTATATTGTCGGGATTTCATGAAGCCGCACTTATGTCTCGTGAAGCGTTCAAATATTGCCACCCTGAAGCAAAGCTGCGCTTTGAATACACAACCTCCAGCTCATCATTGCAGGGTAAATTAGGTGTAGAGAAGTAAGTCATATTACTCCCTTAACACAGCTACACGAACAAAACCTCGAGGGTTTTCTTCTTATATTTCAATATATTGAAGATAATTGTACTTGCGAGGGGGTTTGACCCTCTATGTTTAATACTTACATTTACACATATAGTGCATTGCAAATGCATGAGCGCCCATGCGGTGCGCTTGCCTTTTTATATGAGAGGGCTTTGCGTAGGAATATTTAAGATAGGCGGCGTGAGCCTATCTCCTACGGTCTTTGCTGGCTCTCATATATGAACCAGTTCGAGGTGGAGAATATAATATCCCCGCACACATGTCAAGGAATTTTTTCCTAGTCATGCATGTCTAGCCTTCAATACCATCAAACAAAACGCTGGAGAGGTAGCGCTCAGCGAAGGATGGGATTATAGCGACAATTTGTTTGCCTTTATTCTCTGGCATCATTGCTACTTCTTTTGCCGCAGCGAATGCTGCTCCCGATGATATGCCGCACGGAATGCCTTCCAATTTAGCAATTTCACGAGACGTTGCAATCGCAGTGTCACTGCTGATTTTAACAACTCCGTCAATTAAATCAGTATCAAGGTTAGCTGGCACGAACCCTGCGCCTATTCCCTGAATTTTATGAGGGCCTGGTTGTCCGCCAGAAAGTATAGGGCTTTCTGCTGGTTCAACGGCATAGGTTTTAAAGCTGTTTTTACGTGCCTTTAATACTTGAGAAACACCCGTCAAAGTCCCGCCTGTTCCAACGCCAGATATAAGAATATCGGCCGCACCATCTGTATCTATCCAGATTTCTTGCGCAGTAGTTTCGCGGTGAATTTGCGGATTAGCGTCATTATCGAACTGACTAGGCATGAAGCTACCCTCATTTTCGGCCATCAATTCTTCAGCGCGAGCCATAGCACCAGGGATACCATTTTCCTTTGGTGTAAGCACAAGCTCCGCCCCCAAGAAACGTAGCATTTTACGGCGCTCAATCGACATGCTTTCAGGCATAGTCAAAATCAAACGATAACCCTTTCTTGCTGCGATAAATGCAAGTGCTATCCCTGTATTGCCTGATGTCGGCTCAATCAGAACCGTTTTATCTGGGCTAATCTCCCCTGCGCGCTCGGCTGCTTCGATCATTGCAAAACCGATACGATCTTTTACCGAGGCAATAGGGTTGAAAAACTCAAGCTTGGCAAGAATTTCGGCTTCAAGATTATATTTATTCATGAAATTTTCTACGCGCACTAGTGGCGTAGCGCCAATTGTGTCGATAATAGAAGGGTAAATACATCCCCTCGCCTGCGCGTTTGGCATTAAAGCCTGTTCTTCATTTTTAATTGCTGTAAAACTCATGATTAATCTCCTTATTAAGGGTTAAATATTAAAGCCAGCTAGTCACCTTCGCCAGGCTCTGCACTAAAATCAGTTTCAAACTTATTCTTTTTGTCTTTCATATCCTCTGCTTCTGGCATCGGATCTTTTTGAGTTGTTATATTAGGCCATTCCTCAGAATATTTCCTATTTAGCTCCAACCATTTCTCTGCCTTTTCATCAGTATCAGGCAATATAGCCTCAATTGGGCATTCAGGCTCACACACTCCACAATCTATACATTCATCAGGGCTGATCACCAGCATGTTCTCGCCCTCATAAAAGCAGTCTACGGGGCAAACTTCAACACAATCCGTATATTTACAACGGAT
>DAOWDF010000008.1 GCA_030639165.1 Alphaproteobacteria bacterium | reverse complement strand
TTTGCCTTTATCGTTAAGGATGATGTTACCGCAAGTGATGTGCTGCGCGCTGCAAAATCTGCTGATAAAAAGCTGATTGTGGACGCGGAGATTTTCGATATTTACGTTGGTAAAGGCGTAGATGAAGGGCACAAATCCCTTGCGCTTAACATTACAATTCAGCCGACCGAGGCCTCGCTTACGGAAGAGCAGCTAAATGAACTTATGAATGAAGTGATAGACGCGGTTGCCAATAAATGCGGCGGAGTCTTGCGTGGTTAGCCTCTATCGTCATTGCTAACGTACGTGAAGCAATCCAGAATATATATGATACTGGATCGCCGCGCTCCTTATGGTCGCTCGCGATGACAAAATTCAATTATGATGTTTCCTGCGCTAGGACATCCTTTTTGCTCAGCTTTCCAATCATAGTTTTAGGAAGAGCTTCATCCCTGACCTCAAAACGTCGTGGGATTTCCATGGGGGATATTTTATCCTTTAGAAATTCTTTTAAATCGCTAACCAGAAGCTCGCGCCCATCTTTAAGCTTTATCCAAGCCTTAACAATCTCGCCGCGACGATCATCGGGAATACCTGCGACTATACATTCTTCAACGCTAGGGTGTTTATAAATAGCTTCCTCAACATTACGCGGATATACGTTATAACTATTAGTGATGATCATATCCTTTAAGCGATCAACAATAAATAGATGCCCATCCTCATCCATAATCGCAATATCACCAGTATGAAGGCGCACATCTCCATCATCAGTTTTGCGCAGCACCTCATCAGTCGCAACCTGATTATTCCAGTACCCCTTCATAACTTGAGGCCCGCGAATACATAGCTCTCCGCGCTCGCCCACTGGCATATGGGTTTGCTTATCATCGGCGTTGATAATCTCGATAATAGTATTGGGCAGAGGCAAACCAATGGAGCCAGTCTTATTCTCACCTTCCAATGTGTTAACGCAAGCAACAGGCGAGCTTTCCGTAAGGCCGTAACCTTCGATAACCACGCAGCCAGAATTTTCCTCGAACTTACTCTTAACCTGCTGCGGCAATGGCGCGCCGCCAGCAAGGCAGAATTTTAGCGAAGATAGATCAAATTTCTTACGTAATGGCGAGTTGTTAATTGCGCTATAAATAGCAGGCACAGCGGGGAAAATCTCTGGTTTTTTCTTATGAATAATACCCAAAGCATCCTTAATATCAAAGCGCGGCATGGCGATAATTTCGAGCGCATTAACCACACTGAAATTCATAATTGCGGTCATTGCAAATACATGGAAGAACGGCAAAATACATAGGATTTTCTGCTCACCTCTTTCGATCTGATAAAACCAGCTTTGCGCTTGGCGGACATTGGCATATATATTTTGATGGGTGAGCATTGCAGCTTTGGGCAAACCCGTTGTCCCGCCAGTAAATTGCAATACTGCTAAATCTTCCTCGGGATTAATTTGCGGAGCGTCAAAGTTACCATCATTATCTATAAGGTCAGAGTAAAATATTGTCCTATTACTGGAATTGACATTGGCCACTTCCTTGCGTTTTACAATTGGAAATATAAGATTTTTTGGAAAAGGTAAGACATCTGCAAATGAGCAAATAATCAATTTACTCAAACGCGTTGCATGAAGCATCTTATCCATCTTCTCATACAGCATTTTAATATCAAGGGTTACGATCTTATCAATTTCGCTATCTTCGATTAAGGTTGATAGCTCATCTATTGCATAGAGCGGATTAAGGTTCACGACCACCGCTCCGCTCATTAATATAGCGAAATAAGAAATGATAAAATATGGGCAATTAGGCAGGAACAAACCAATTTTATCGCCTTTTTTTATTCCCTCATCTTGCAGGCCTTTTGCCATTTTGCGAGATAGGTCATAAATTTCCTGCCAGTTATATTTTTTTCCAAGGAAATCAAAGGCTGGCTTATCGGGATATTTTGCAGCGGTCTCCTGCAAGATATGGAATATTGGCTGGACGTCTATATCCATATCCCAATCAACATTAGATGGGTAGTTTTTCAGCCATGGATATTGCGCTTGTTTCATTAATTATGTGACCTTATATTATGCGATAATTGTAACATAATATGAGTTTTAGATGGGCATAAAATACATGCACCGTCTCCAAATAGCACTTACGGCTATCTATAAAATTACCCCATTGCATAATATAGTATGATTACGACAAAATATTCTGGATTTAAATATAAAAATAAGGCACAATTGACTATGGTCTTTTCTTAGCACCTCATCTTATATCCGTTCTGGATTTTAAAATAACTTAAGTACAATTATTATAGTAAAGGCATTCTCCATGTCACAAGAAAATATTCAAACTTCATCACCCGATGAGGAATTAACTACCGTCAAAATGCATTTAAAATGGTTCAATGGGGCAAAAGGCTTCGGATTTCTAGTCCCAGACGAAGGCGATTATGATGCATTCCTCCACATAACCACGTTACAACAGGCCGGTTTGCACTCTATTGGTGAAGGCGCCATTATGATCTGCAAAGTCTTCAAGGGAGACAAAGGCAATCAAGTTAGAGAAATCATTGAAATACTTGATAAAGGCGCAGTTAGCACCATCCCAGAAGTGGATGAAGAAACTGGGACTATTACTATGGGCGGCCTTGTTAAGTGGTACAAACCTGAAAAAGGATTTGGATTTATCATTCCTGATGATGGCATGAAGGATGTATTCATTCACAAAACATTGCTTGATAAGCTAGAAATGGATGAGCTGGAAGCAGGACAACGCGTAAGTGTCACGCTAAAATTCGTCGATAAAGGCCGAGAAGCTGTAGATATTAAGGTTATAGGATAACCCTAGGTTTAAATTTGGCGTTCCCTATACTAAAAAGAACGCCAAAATTATTACAACAACCTAATTAGATGCTACTTTTTTTACATCCGCAACATCTGGAGCATTAGTTTTTGCACGTAGTCTTTGTGCGTTTTTATCTGCATTAAGAATGCGGTTGCGAGTAGCAGCTTGATAAGCGACTTTTGCGTGCTCTTCACAATAAGGGATACCTGAAATAGTTTTCTCACCACAAAAACCAAACGCTTCTTCCTTTGGATCACCAGATGGCCAGCGACACTGACGCGGCTTAAGCTCAAGCAAACTATATAATTTGCCTGATATCGTAGGCTCAGCCTGTATAACTGGCGGTGTAGGAGCTTTGGCAACAGAAGATGCTACCTTAATTTTACCTACAACTTTACGCTCAACATTCTTGTTTGCTGGCTTTTTATTTTGCTGAATAGGAGAAACTCTATTAGATAATTTTAATCTATGAGCCTTACCAATAACAGCGTTACGAGTTAC
>DAOWDF010000280.1 GCA_030639165.1 Alphaproteobacteria bacterium | reverse complement strand
TGGCATAGTTATGCGCCATGAACAAAACCTATATCCAACACCTAATGATTTACTAGGTAAAACAATAGGATTTATGCCAAGAACCACATCACATGTGTTTTTAATGCGTTTTTTAGAAACCCATAATATTCCTAAACATGCAGTTACCCTTAAACCTATAACACCACAGGCAATGCCAAATGCTCTTATACGCAGTGAAGTTGACGCGATCAGCATATGGCAGCCTTACGCACAGCAAACTACAACTACCATGCATGAACTAGGTCTTTACTGTACGCATTTTAAAAATGCCGGTATTTATAAAGCTGAAGTTGTTCTAGCCGTAACAAAACCATTTTTAATTAAAAATAGAAAAGCCTGCGAGAATATGATTGCAGCTTTAAGAGATGCGGAACAATATATAGATGATAATCCAACTGAAGCATATACATTACTGTTAGATAAAATGGGAATGAACAAAAAAACTCTTATGCAGATTGATGCCGAAGAATACCAAAGCACGTTCGAACTTATAAAGCCTAAACTCAAGCCAATCGGAGATAATTTCCTGAAAAACCTAGAATTCTCAGGAAAATGGATCAGTGAAGAAGACACCCAATTCAAAGGACAGCCAATCCCCGATTACAAAGACTATATTGATAATTCACTGTTTTCTTGACTTTCGCATGCATAATATGTGAATGTCCCTCCATATAAATAATAAAGCACAGGCCAAACATCCTGAAAGATAATATATAAAAATCACGGGTTAATCCCGAAAGTGAGTAAAAAATGTGCAAAACCACAACGAGAAAGATGACTCTTGGAGTCTGTCTAGCGCCTTCAAAAAAGCAAATTCGACTATTCTAAAATATGCTGGATTAATGGGAATTCCATTTTATATATTTGCCGCAAAAGCTGCTTCCACAGAAATGTCTATAAACCCTGATGCAACATTATTAGATGCCGGTGAGCGTTTTTACAGCGGAGTTTATGACGCTGCCATAGAAGACTTCATACCCGGAACATCATTTGTAATTGGAGAAATTTTCAATTTCGCTGCTGATACTATAATTCCAGGGATGGGGACTTTCATAAGTGCAGTAACCAACACGCCAGCTTGATATTATTACCTAATAGCTTTAGTAATAATAAATCACATTAAGGAGCGCGTAAAATGAGTAAAAAGAAAGACGATGATAAAAAGGTTATTCATTTTCCTGATCCCAAAAAGCGCGCCTCCACAAAATCCAAAGAAACGGGAAAACAGAAAAAATCTCAAGAAGCGCTTGAAAAGAAATATCGTGATGAATATCGCTCCTCCCGTGCAAAAGCGCAAAGCTATATGGCAAGAAACAGTGCCTCTGGCAAAGTTCCCTTTATCAACTGGGATAAAATACCGGTTTTTGCACGTATATCGATTGGCATTTTGCTGCTTGTTCAGATAATAATGTCCTTTGCCATTAGCTCCGTTACTAAAGCAGAAATTATTTTTAATTTTGGCTTTACCCCAGATATATATACTAGCGGCGCACCTCTGGAATGGTCGGCATTTATCGCTCCATTTTCCTCGCTAATCATACATAGCGGTTGGATGCATCTGGCCTTTAACATGGTTATGCTGCTAGCAATGGGAGTGTTTTTTGAGCGCCAATTCGGTACAAAACGTACCGCCATTTTCTTTGTTCTTTGCGGCTTAGCAGGTAATCTTGCTTACCTTATGATTAATCCCGCCTCCCCCGCTCCAGTTGTTGGCGCATCAGGAGCAATAAGCGGTCTATTCGCCGTTACATTCATAATAATGATAGAGCGCGGTATTCTTGGGCCAGAAATACAAAAACGTGGGCCAACACCATTTATATTGATATGGTCAACTATAATAATAGCCCTCGGACTTATCAGTAACGATACCTCATGGCAATCTCATATTGGTGGATTTTTAGGTGGCGTTGGACTATTTCATTTACTTAAAAAAGGTCTAATCAGGTTTTAAGACAACAATACGGGCTTCGTTATATTTCCTTGCGGCAATCCCCATATTATCGTGTTAAACATCCCCTGATCGGAAATTGGCAACCACTTATCATAAATCCGCCCAGTTTCAGAGCATAACCACATGCGAGAAGAAGGAAATTCATCAGCCTTGGCGAGCAAATCCGCCACCGCCTTCTCATCATGCGTAGCACTCTCTTCTAAATGAGCCCATAATACATAAAGCTCATGACTTTCCTCTATTTCTGCTGCGCGACATAAATTCTCACGAGCAACTCCCCATAATGCTTCATCAATAAGAGCACTAGCCAAAGCCTGCAACCCCAGCGCACTATTAGGATTTAAAGCCAGCAAACGTTCAAACCAACGTACACGCGCCGAACTATCCAAAGATTTAGGAGCTACATATAGCTCTGCCCACAAAGTTACTAACTCAGGGTGAGGTTCAATCTTCCACGCCTTTTCAACAACAGAAACAGCGCTGCTATGCTTGCCCTTTTCCTGATACATATGCGCCAATCTTTCAACGCATGGCACAAAACCAGCTCCTAATTTATGCGCCTTCTTCAAACTGCTAGCATATAAAGAATTATCACCATTTTCCTTTGCAAGATCACTCTCCGCCAAAAACATCGCTATACGATCACGATTAGCCTTATCCGCTGGAATGGCTCCTGCTTTTTCCGCACGAACAAGGATATTGCGCGCCTTGTCCCAATTATATGATCTGATCTCTAGATCGTAGATCAGCTTCAAAACCCATGACTGTTTGGGCTGAGATTTAAGCGCCTTATAAGCAAACTCCAAGGCTCCATCATAATCATCACCATCCAGAGCCGACTGCAATAACCCTCGTACACCAAGGAATGATGCATCACTATTATCCATAAGCTCAATGAAACTGCGAGCTGCATCACTCTCACGTCCGTCAAGACGCGCGGCCTGCGCC
Source organism: Alphaproteobacteria bacterium (assembly GCA_030639165.1). Taxonomy (GTDB): domain Bacteria; phylum Pseudomonadota; class Alphaproteobacteria; order Micavibrionales; family Micavibrionaceae; genus UBA1672. The sequence continues at coordinate 6,848 of DAOWDF010000280.1, read as the reverse complement.
TCTAACAGCATGGATAAGGCATTATCTGATTCTAAAAATTTCTTCGCCCGACTTGCCTGATAACTAGCCGCCTTCGCATCTCCCGCAGCTACAGCAGCCATACCGATCGTTAACGCTCGTAAACCCTTATCTTTATAAGTGATATCACGATATCTCGACATAGTTTTAGGCATATCTAACAATGTTTTGATTATTGAGAACAAAATAATGCCGAGGACAACAATGCCAATTACAACCAAAAATGCAAACCCGACATGAACCGTAAATCTATAGGGCATCCAGTCAATCGTAATAGTGCCGGGGCGCTCTGCAACCCAGACAACAAGACTGACAACAATGCCTATCTTTACCAAAGTCCATAACGAACGAATCATAGCGTCTCTCTAAGTAATTATTACTGTGAACTGCCATTCAAAAGCTGTGAACCACCAAGGTATCCCCCGCCTACACTCATATCTATAGCTTGTTGAATTACTTTCTGCGCCTTGCGTGAGTTGATAGCAGCCTCAGCCTTTCTAAGCCACGGACGTAATGGTTCAAGCTCTTTTGCGCGCAAATTTGATTTAAGGTAACTCATAGCACCGCTAATATCACCACTATCAATCATACTACCAGCATTACTCACAGTAGCTTGAGTATCAGTACCAGTAATCAGCTCACCATCTTTTTCTACCTGTAAAATCTCATTCATACGCGCCGACGCCTTTTCCGAGAAAGATACATCCTCACCACTTAGAGAAGCCGCAACCACATCACCTGCAACCGTTCTAAACTCACTTTGCAAACCTGCTGGCGATAATATACCAGCCTTAGAATGCGGCGCCAACTTAGCCAAAGCCTCTGATAGTTCTGGATTCTCTGGCCCAACCATATTCATCAATATCCCTAAATCCTGATCAAATGCTTCATCACTCCTATTAAGAGAAGATCTAACTTGAGTCATAGCAAGCAACATCGCCGCTGCCTTTAACTCATTTTGCGGAACACTACCCAAAGTCTGCTGTAAAGCTTCATTTTCTGATCTCGCAACCGCCAAAGCAGCATTGAGATAGCTCTCATCCTCACCCTTCATACCTGCCAATATATCCGACAACTCACTCATAGAGCTATCAATGATATTACGACCATTTGGATCATTCTCCATATTATCAAAGCGTGACAATAATGCATAAATGCCATTCTCACTTGCAATCTCAGTTACATAAGATTGTAATTGAACAACCCGCTCTTCCAGACCTTTTTCATTCATTATATCAGCAGAAATTTCCTTAGCATTTTTAGCTACACTCTCCATGCTAGATTTAGCTTGATCAACCTGACTTTTAAGGTCATTAAGTTGCTTGCTCCAATCCTCTGGTACAAACCCCTTAAATGCGGATTGGCTATCTTTGATATTTGAAACATCCCCCTCGAGAGCAGCAAGCCTGCTACCGCGATTACCAAACTCCTTAAAGTCAGGGAATAGCAGCGCAACAAGGCCAGCTACAACCAAAAGGAAAATAGCAACAGCTATAATTACACTCTTAGTTATAGCCTTACGCTCCGCGCGCATAGCAATCTCCGCGAAGTCTTTATAGTCAGCTGGTTTACCTGATAAATCACCTGCATCAATATCTTTAGGCGAATTTACATTTGATACGCTTGCTGATTTCAAAACTGGCTTACCTTCATTAGACAATATCAGCGGTATATCAATAACATCATCTGTTTTATCATTATCGTCGGGTTTAACTTCTTCCGTATCCTGCTCAACTACGACACTCTCCTCGCCTGCTTCCTCATCAGGATTTTCATCCAGATTATCAGATATAGTTATCTCCGCTGGCTCAGAGCAAGCATCTTTATCGTCATTACTTAAATCGCCTACAACCTCAATAGCAGGAGCATCAGCAAAGAACTTGGAAAGGTCAACATCATTAGCTGCGCCTGCCTCCAATAGCATACCTCTACGAGCAGCAGGAATAACATCGCGCTTTTTCCAACCCTGAATAGTCGTAACAGCTACATTTATTTTTGAGGACATAGGCCTTATGCCACCAAATGCCTCGATAATTTCAGCAGCATTTTCAATATGTGCTTTTGCGCTCTTACTCATAATATTAACCCTTAATGCTATTTAACCATACATAACAAATGCCGAGCCATACTGCGCGCATCAGGCGTAGCAGATATCTCGATATTTTTATCAAAAACAGAATGTAAGCACTTTATCATTCTATTACTAATGCACAAGACTTTAATAGTTTTCAGATCATTAATCATGTTAGAAACTTGTGCTAACTCCACAAATATCTCGGCCGTCCTTTTAGAGAAAAAAGTAATAACTGATATTTCATTATTTTTAACCGCAGCGAGAAACTCGTCACTGAATTTTTGGGCGGCAACAGCACGGTAAGTAATAAGCTCATCAACATAATGCCCAACCTTCTCCAGCTCCCCCTTCATATCAAATGAGATATCTTCGCCGCGTATATATAAGTAACGCCGCCCCCGATCATTTGACTCCACCAAAATAGCTTTGGCAATATCCGAAGCAGTAGGATGTGATTCTGATATATGAAATTGCCTGCAAGTAATGTCATTTGGAATAGCACTGCACGCATTAGAGCTAGTTAGAATCACACCATCATAATTTTTCAAATCAGGCATATTTACATTCAATTGCTCAATTTCTATTAACGGCTCAAACAAGAAATCTGCTATTTCCAGCCCCGCACTCAAGCAATGCTTACCAACAAATTCTTGCCCCTGCTCTGGCGATCTTGTGATTAATATACTACCCATTACAAGCCCATATTGGCTAACATATATGGTTTAACCTTTGATTTCAAATGCGCTCCAGCCTCTTCGCCAAATTTTACTGCTTCCTCATAAGAAGCTATATCCTCACGAAGATCCTCCGCAATCATTTCCTCACCATCCAGCGAAACTAAACATATGCGCAAATGCATCTCCCCCTCATTCATCTTTGCATATACTCCAATTGGCGTATGGCACGATCCACCAAGAGAGCGTAAAACTCCACGCTCCGCGCTAACGCATATATATGTTTCCATGCATGCCAATTGGCTAATAAAAGATAGTTTATCTTGATCAGAGCTTCGCATCTCTATACCAACCGCCCCCTGCCCCACAGCAGGCAACATATCATCAACCTCTATCACAGATGTTATTTCATTTGATAAGCCCAAACGATTAAGACCAGCGCAGGCTAAGAATGTTGCATCCACCTGACCACGCTTAAGCTTATCTATGCGCGTTTGCACATTACCTCGAAATGGTACAACCTTTATATCAGGGCGCTTACTTAACAAGAACGCCTGCCTGCGCACACTAGCACTACCAACAACGCAACCATCTGGCAAAGCACTAATATTTCGGCTATTTACGGACAGGAAAGCATCTCTAACATCTTCGCGCGGCAACATATGAGGAATAACCAACCCATCAGGCAAACAAGTCTCCATATCCTTCATAGAGTGAACAGCTATATCGACCTCACCCGATAATAAGGCATCTTCAATCTCTTTCGCGAATTGCGCTTTACCACCATCTAAAGCATTAAGCCTGACCTCGCCATCTGACTTACTCCAATCACCGCTAGTCCTTATTACCTTTAGGCTCACATCTATATCTTGGCTGATTTTGGCTATTTCATCCTTAACGATATTAGATTGCACCAGCGCCAAAGGAGACCCACGCGTCCCAATAACAATTTTCTCTGGTAAATTACATTCAGGTTTGACACTCATCTTTTATCGCTTTATCTCTTAGGTTATGTATGTACTAGGTATTGAAACTAGCTGCGATGAAACCGCCGCAGCCATCGTTACCGACAATAGAGAAATACTCTCTAATGTTGTGTTAAGTCAATTGGAAACGCACGCCGTATATGGTGGAGTTGTCCCAGAGATAGCCGCGCGCGCGCATTTAGAGCATACAGACAAAGTAATAAAAGCCGCCCTAAATGATGCAGGACTTCGCTTTGATGACCTTGACGGGGTAGCAGCAACCTGCGGGCCCGGCCTAATTGGCGGAGTTATGATCGGCATGATGAGCGCTAAAGCCATCAGCGCGGCTAAAAACATCCCCTTTATTGCCATAAACCACCTCGAAGGCCACGCACTCACTGCGCGGCTCACTGACGATATAGAATTCCCCTACCTCATATTACTGGTATCTGGCGGTCACTCACAAATATTGGTGGCTGAAAAGCTTGGCGTTTATCGACGTTGGGGCACAACCCTAGATGACGCAGCAGGCGAATGCCTTGATAAATCAGCAAAGCTCATGGGGCTACCCTACCCAGGAGGGCCCAATATCGAGAAAATAGCAGCTAACTGTACCGATCATACAACCGCAATCAAACGCTTCCCCCTACCCAGTCCGCTAAAAGCTCGCAAAGATTGTAACTTCTCATTTTCTGGCCTTAAAACTGCCGTGCGCACTCATATAGATAAACTGCCAAGCGGAGATTTAGACCCAGCAGATGTCACTGATCTATCATACGCACTTCAAAATAAAATGGCTGAAATTTTGGCCGATAGGTGTGGAAACGCTATTGAGCGGTTCTTATCAGAGTATAAAGGCAACGCACTAGTAGTTTGCGGCGGAGTTTCCGCAAATAAAACCATTTGCACAGAATTAGAAAAACTTACCTCAAAATATGACATGCATATCAGCTACCCTCCACTATCGTTAAGCGGCGATAACGGCGCGATGATTGCATGGGCTGGAGTTGAAAAACTAAAATGCGGAGAATATAATTCCATTGATTTCAAGGCACGTCCACGCTGGCCGCTTGACCCTGAAGCCACAGCAATCCACAAAAAAGGTGCTAAAGGAGCGAAAGCATGAGCAACAACATAAGCGTAATTGGCGCTGGATCATGGGGAACAGCCCTCGCCCAGACTATTGCTAGCCACGGTGAAGCAGTAACTTTGTGGACACGATCCCCCACCCACACCAGCGAAATAAATGTGCGCCACCGCAATGAAAAATATTTAGCTGGCATAGAGCTAAATAAGCATATAACAGCCACCAGCGAGCTTAAAACAGCCCTAGAGAGTGATATATTGCTAATGGTTACCCCTGCGCAAGCTATGCGACAAATATTAAGTGACATGAAGCCATTCATCCGCCCTGCGCATAAATTAATACTGTGCTCCAAAGGGATTGAACTAGATAGCGGCATGCTTATGAGCGATGTCGTGGCAGATATACTACCCAATACTCCCACCGCAGTTTTAAGTGGGCCAAATTTTGCCCACGAAATAGCAGCAGGAAAACCCGCCGCGACAACACTTGCCTGCGCAGATAGCAAACTGGCCAAAACCCTACAAAAAGCAGTTGCTAGCGCCAATTTTCGCCCCTATATCTCAGAGGATATTATTGGTGCGCAAATCGCTGGCGCCTTCAAGAATATAATCGCTATTGCCTGCGGGATTACTAGCGGACTTGATATGGGCGAAAGCGCACGAGCCAGCCTTGTAACAAGAGGGCTAGCCGAAATCGCACGCCTCGGCAAAGCCATGGGCGCACACAATGAAACATTCCTTGGGCTATGCGGGGTTGGTGATATGATGCTGACCTGCTCCTCTGAAAAATCCCGTAACTTCTCTTTAGGATTAGAGCTTGGACAAGGGAAAACATTAGAACGAATACTCAAAAGCCGCACTGGAGTTACCGAAGGCGTACATAGTGCAAAAGCGGCTATAAATTTGGCCGATAAATATTCTGTGGAAATGCCCATAACTATGGCTGTGCATAAAATTCTAAACACTGGCATACCACTTGACGAAGCTATGCGCGAAATGTTGAATCGTCCTTTAGGGTATGAGCTATAATTAAACTAACACTGTCATCCCGAGCGAAGTCGAGGGATCTTAGATCTCTCCGCTTACGCGTTCGAGATGACAATTAAAAAAATATGGGCGAAACAAAATGGCATACTGGCTACTAAAATCCGAACCTTTTAAATTCTCTTGGGACGAACAATGCGAAAAAGGAATCGGGCGATGGGAAAAACGCGTACGCAACTATCAAGCGCGCAACAACTTAAACTCTATGAAGGTTGGTGATAAAGGCTTCTTCTACCATTCGAATAAAGGCAAAGAGATTGTCGGAATATTAGAGATCACAGGTGAGGCCTACCCCGACCCCGATGATGAGAGCGGTAAATTCGTAACTGTCGATGTTAAACCAGTAAAACCACTCCCCAATCCCGTAACTCTAAAACAAATAAAAGAGCATGGTGCATTGATCGAAATGGAAATGGTGCGTCAGGTTCGCCTTTCCGTATCACATGTAACCGCAGGTGAATGGGACATAATTTGTAAGATGAGTGGCCTGAATAGCTCAGAATAGCCAATATAACCAAACAACAACAGGGTGATACATATGCCAAAGACATACAAACCTTCCGAAGAAACAACGCGCCGCGCACGTGTATCAAAAAAGGAATATGAAACCCTCTATCAAGAATCCATATCAAATCCTGATGAATTTTGGGGCAAAATGGCTGATCGTATTGACTGGTTTCAAAAGCCTACAGTAATAAAAAATGCTAGCTTTAAAGCTCCAGTTTCAATTAAATGGTATGAAGATGGTATATTAAACGCCTGCTATAATTGTGTTGACCGTCACTTGCCTGAAAAACTCACATCAACTGCACTTATATTTGAAGGCAACGCCCCCGAAGACTCCTACAAGGTCAGCTATGGCGAGCTAAAAAATCAGGTAAGCAAGCTAGCCAACGCCCTAAAAGAACGCGGCGTTAAAAAAGGTGATCGCGTTGCAATTTACATGCCCATGGTGACCGAGGCAGTGTACGCTATGCTAGCCTGCGC
>DAOWDF010000325.1 GCA_030639165.1 Alphaproteobacteria bacterium | reverse complement strand
GATAGGGGTCGCTAATAATGCTCTGGAAAATAAAAACATCGAGTTGCAAGCTGAAGCGGAAGAGCGGGAGCGTTTAAATATAGCCCTCAAAGTCGCTGAGAGAGATAATCGGGCTATAATTGATTCTGTTAGTGATGTTATTTTTGAAGCGGATATAAATGGAGATATCCTGTTTTTGAGCGCCTCATGGAAGAAAATAACAGGCTTTGAAATAGAGCGTTTCAAGAATAAAAATCTGTTTTTAATGCTCTACCCAGCCGATCAGGAAAAGCAGCAGAATGATTTTAATATGCTAGTGAATGGTCAAAAGCAAGCCTATCACTCATTCACGCGTTTACGTATTTCCGACGGCTCATTTAGGGCAATTGAAATAGCTATATCTATGATCCGCCGTGATAATGATGATAATTTACGTGTTGTTGGAACTCTTACTGATGTTGAAGAGCGTAGGCGGGCGGAGCGTGCTTTAGCTGAGGCCGAGAAAAAATACCGTACTATTGTTGAAAATGCTGCGGGTGGTCTTTATCAGTTAACACCTGATGGCATGTATTTAAGCGCTAACCCTGCTATGGCTCGTATTCTTGGTTACGATAGCCCCGCCGAAATGCTTAGGCTTATTAAGAGCGCGAATGGCTTTGTTTACCCTAGTGATAGTGAACGCAATGAATTTATGAATGCACTTGTTCATCAAGGGCAAATATATGGCTATGAAACACAGGTGCTTGCAAAAGATGGCAGTAAGATCTGGGTTCGTGAAAATGTACATTTGATTAAAGATGAGCAAGATAATACTTTATATTTAGAGGGCTCAATGGAGGATATTACGCAGCGTAAAGAGGCTGATATTGCTCTGTTAGAGGCGAAAATGCATTCTGATATGGCTAACAGAGCTAAGACCGAGTTTATTTCTAATATGAGCCATGAGCTTAGGACACCACTTAATGCCATTATAGGTTTTTCAGATATTATGAAGAATGAACTTATGGGGCCATTAGGGCAGGATAGCTATAAGGATTATATCACTGATATTCATGAGAGTGGTGAAGGCTTGCTCAAGATTATCAATGAAATTCTGGATATATCTAAAATTGAGGCAGGCCAGCATGAATTAAATGAGGGTGAGTTCTCATTGGCCAGTGTTCTGGATAGCTGTATTGAGATTTATTCTTCTAGTAAAAAGGAGAAAAAGATATCAATTACTAATGAAGCAAAAGATATGCCTAATGTAATAGGAGAAGAGCTTTCTATTAAGCAAGTTCTAGGTAATATATATTCTAATGCCATAAAATATACCCCAGAAGGCGGCCGCATAACGTTGCTATCCAGTTATAGCTCTGAAGGGGACTTCATAATATCAATAACGGATACTGGTATAGGTATGAGTGATCATGACATTGAAAAGGCGTTATCGCCATTTGGTCAGGTTGATAACTCTTTAGGGCGCCATGAAAGTGGTATAGGGCTAGGGCTTCCTCTTGCGCAGTCGATTATGGGTATCCATGGTGGACGTTTGGAAATAATTTCAGAGAAATCTATAGGAACAACGGTAAGCTTGCTATTCCCGAAAGCCCGCGTTGTTTTAGATAATAAAAATATTAATGCGGAGGAGTTATCTTAGCATAACGCATTGATATTTAATTATATTCATCGATATAATCCATATCTAAAATTTCTTTAGCTATCTGGTAAGAAAATCCTGCCCTAGCAAAAACTCCGAGGGATTTTTTTATATCTTGTTCATGCCCATCGTGGCGCGGAACAAAATATGCACCTAATTTTTTCTTCCTTGCAAGCTTAAGCGCAGCCTCTTTTTCTGCTATATCGCAATTATTTCCGTTTTCACTATCCAGATTTTCCAATGCAATAATGGTTTTTTCCTGCGCGATACCTTTAATGCTCATCCTGTTAAGTATAGCAGAGCGTGAAAGCCCCTTGCGCCGTAAACTAGCCACTAATCCGTTAGTATATGCATGATCATCAATCAGGCCTACGCCCTCGAATTTATCTGCTAAGGCATCTACCCAGTCTGCGCATTTATCGTAATCTTGCTCTGTATGATGCATACAAGATCGCCTGACTTTACGCTTCATCACAACTTTAAAGTGCTTTTTACTCGCCGCGAAACGCTCCAGATAATAAAGACCTGAATTATGCAGGTATGTTTCACTAATCTTTTTAGGTATTTTCTTTTCAGGCTTGATATTTACCTTATCTGATTTATTGTGAAGCATCTTTAAAACTTTGTATTATTACAGGATCAAACAATAATGAGTTTAGACCTTAACGATAAAAAAATTCAAGGAATTAACACAATAGGGCTGCTTACATTGATT
>DAOWDF010000160.1 GCA_030639165.1 Alphaproteobacteria bacterium | reverse complement strand
CCATCAGACACGCGCGGCAGCCCTGCCCCGAAACGCCCCTCAAATCCTTTTAAGGTATGCTCGTCCTTAACAGTTTTTTCGATTTTCTTCCAATCCACGCCAAATGGCGGGTTAGACAGCATATAATCAAATTTATCCGCGTATAGCTGATCATTGGAAAGCGTATTGCCAAGTTTTATATTTTTAACTTCTTGCCCTTTGATAAGCATATCCGCCTTACAAATTGCATAGCTCTCAGGATTAAGCTCTTGACCATATGCGCGCATAACCGCTTGCGGATTTAGCTCATGCACATATTCCATGCCTGATGATAAAAAACCACCTGTGCCTGCCGTTGGGTCATAAATAGTTCGGATAATCCCTGATTTGGTTAGAGCGTCATTATCTTCCATAAAGGCTAATGATGTTGTTAGGCGCACAATATCGCGTGGGGTAAAATGCTCCCCTGCTGTATCATTTGAACTTTCAGCAAATCTACGGATTAATTCTTCAAACACTAAGCCCATTTCATGATTGGATATGTCTTTGGGGCTAAGGTCTGTTTTTCTGACTTTCTGCACTATTTTGTAAAGTAGGTTAGCATCATCTAACTGCCCTATGAATTCAGCAAATTTAAAATGCTCAAATATTTCACGGGCATCTTTAGAAAATCCTTGGATATAGGATTCTAAGTTATCCTTGATCCCTGCTTCACCAAGTTTTGATAAATCCATTCTTGAGGTATTGCAGAATGACAGGTTATTTGTCGCGCGTAGCAGTAATTTTTCTTGGGCTTCTTCGGTAAGCTCCATTTTTTTGATTTTTTCATATTCAGCAAGCACATTTTCTTTGCTCTCTTCTAAAACTCCCTCAAGGCGGCGTAGCAATGTAAATGGCAATATAATACGGCCATATTGGCTTTGTCTGAAATCCCCACGTAATAAATCTGCGAGTGACCATATATATGCGGCTAGATTATTGGATGTTTGTGTCATTTATGTTGTTTCCTAATTACTTACAGATACTAACTTTGGCGATTTTAATAATCTTAGGTTGTTTAGTAAAAAATACCACTGGTTTTTATATGATCTAGTAGTTGTTATCTAAAAACCGCGCCCTAAATGGCAGATTACTTTTATGGGCGTGCCGCCCGCCTTATCAAGCAAAATAGAAAAAATGACGGTTTTCACGCCTTAAAGGGGCGCGAAGCTTCCGCAATTTTGTAGATTTGGCCTGACAATCCTCCTGACTTATAGCTCCAATTCTTGTCGCCCCAAACAAAATTATGTTTGGGGACGCAAGGAATATTTCTTCGTTTCTGTAAGCAAAACCAGAAATCAAAAGGAAACTGAGGAATGGCAAAACAAGATATTTATGAAATGGTAACAAATTCAATCATAGAAGCAATTGAAAGCGGGCAAACAGGCGATAAATTTAAACTGCCGTGGGATGGTGAAATGGTTCTGCCAGAAAACATACAAAGTCAAAATTGTTATCGCGGCGTTAATGTTGCCATGCTTTGGGCTTGGAGCATGAAAAAAGGCTATGGCTCTGCAGAATGGGGGACTTATAAGCAATGGGCAGAGAAAGGCGCGCAGGTTAAAAAAGGTGAGAAAGCTATAAAAATAGTTTTTTGGAAAACAATAGAGGTTGAGCCAAGTGCGGATAATGAGAACGGAAAAACCAAAATGTATGCGCGTTGGTCTTCAGTTTTTAACGCAGATCAAGTTGATGGGTATCAAGAGGATAGTGGTAACGGCGAAATTAAGCGTGTGGTGCAGGCGGATGCGTTTATTAAGTGCGTTGGGGCAGATATTCGCCATGGTGGGCGCAGGGCGTTTTACAATCGAAAGGAGGATTATATCCAAGTCCCCTGCCCCGAAGATTTTAAAGACACAAAAACCAGTAGTGCATCTGATAATTATTATTCTACGATTATGCATGAGCTAACGCATCTTTCTGGTGCGCCTCATCGCCTTGACCGTACCAAGGGGAAAAAGTTTGGTGATGATGATTATGTATTTGAAGAATTGGTGGCAGAATTAGGATCCGCAATGCTGTGTTGTATGATGGGAATATCATCAGAGCCACGCGCCGATCACGCCCAATATATTGATAGCTGGTTGGAAGAAATGAAGGGTGATAAAAGCTTCATTTTTAAGGCAGCATCACAGGCTCAAAAAGCGGTAGATTATCTGGTCAGTTTTCAAGAAAAAATTGAGTTGGCTATATAGCCAACGCTTTCATTAAGGAAGATATAAGGCAACATGAAAAGTGCTCTTAAATATAGCGGGGAACCAGAGAAATATGCTCTATATACTAAAATAATATAAAGCATAACCTTGCTTACTTTAGCCTGATTATAGCAAGAGAAAGCTCTTTCATGAAGGTTACGATATTAAAAAACATAGTCCCCGTATATAAATACGATACGCATTGCCTATAGAATATTTTCTAGATATATCAGTGCTTAATGCAAATAACTTAAGCTAGTATATAAAGTTATTTTTACTAAATAATGAAAAATTGCGCTATGAGATAACAAGGAATTATCTCATAGCGCAATTTCAAATATTAATACCTTAATGTTTACCGTGTCCATGCATGGGGTTGTGATATATATGCCATACACTAGATACATTATTAGTAGATTTAAGGTGCAATACCCTGCCCTTTAAAATAGAAAGATTGAGTTACTAACGATATGAGTATTATTTTTTGGGGCTGTACCAGTT
>DAOWDF010000099.1 GCA_030639165.1 Alphaproteobacteria bacterium | reverse complement strand
TATCGCCAGCAAAAGCCTCCTCGGCGACTTCGCGATCTTGCGCCAAGAATAATTGTGGAGAATGCATGGTTATCATTTTGCCAGAGCGTATATGTTTTAGCTTCATCCCTTTTCTGAACTTGCCAGAGCATATGCGGGTAAAGGCTATACGATCTCTATGTTTTGGATCCATGTTAGCTTGGATTTTAAATACGAAGGCAGTAACTTTTGGCTCGTCAGGTTTAATGTCACGCCCTTGCGTTGGTTGAAGGCGCGGCGAGGGGGCGAATTTAGACAAACCCTCCAATAATTCGCGCACGCCGAAATTATTTACCGCAGAGCCAAAAAACACAGGAGTCATGCCGCCCTTAAGGAAAGTTTCTAGATCAAATTCAGGAAATACTCCGCGTACCATCTCCACTTCTTCGCGCAAGGTTGCGGCTTGTTCAGCGGGGAGGAGCTCATCAATTTTCGGATCATCAAGACCAGAGCATTCAATGGAGTTACTTAGCGCTTCGCCCTTAGAACGATCGAACAAGACAAGCTTATCTTCAAGCAAGTTATAACAGCCCTTGAAATCACGACCCATACCAATCGGCCAACTAGCAGGAACAATCTCTAATGCTAGTTTTTGCTCGACCTCATCAAGTAAATCAAACGGATCTTGCCCGTCTCTGTCCATCTTATTGATGAATGTAATGATTGGAATATCGCGCAGGCGACAGACTTCAAACAGCTTAAGAGTTTGGTTTTCAATACCTTTGGCGCAATCCAGCACCATAATTGCGCTATCGACTGCGGTAAGCGTGCGGTAAGTATCCTCGGAAAAATCCTCATGCCCAGGAGTATCAAGCAGGTTATAGGTAATACCTTTATTCTCAAAAGTCATTACGGATGAAGTCACGGAGATTCCGCGTTCTTGTTCGACCTTCATCCAGTCAGAGCGCGCACGTCTACGCTCACCCTTGGCTTTGACCATACCCGCCATTTGAATAGCGCCACCAAAAAGAAGTAGCTTTTCAGTTAGTGTGGTCTTACCCGCATCAGGGTGAGATATAATGCCGAAAGTACGGCGTTTTTCTACGGTTTTTGAAAGTACTGACAATTACTTAAGCCTAAAATGTATCTGAGATTTTATCGCCCATTTTAGAGATATCTCTACCAGCGCCATCAAATGTAGAACCACAAGCAGAAAGTGAAATTGTAGCAACAAATAAAATTGATAATGTTAGAATTTTCTTCATTGTTAAAGCCTTATGTTTTATATTACTAGGTAATTATATTGCCCTCAAAGGGGTTGTCCATATCTCGATCTTCTATTTCAATAACCCAAAGATCAGGATCACGAGCAATTGAACGCTGAATATAGCTATCTACGGTGCTTTCTTCAACCAATTCTTTTTGCAAAGCATGCATCCAGCCTAAATTACCGTCAAGGTCCCGCTGTTGAATTAGTAATCTACACTGACCAGCCAAGCCATTAAGCTTCAGCAAAACAGTGCCAGTATTTTTCTCACCGCGCTGCTGTATATAATAGAATACCCCGCGAGCATTTAGGGGTGCTAATTGCGCATCAATCCATAAATGAACAGGAAGTCTGGCATCATCCATTATTTTTTGAGCTTTCTACCATATAGTTCTAGGCGGCACTCAACCAGTTCATAGCCAAGATCTTTGGCAATTTTCTGCTTTATTTTTTCAATTTCATCATTTTGAAACTCAACAACTTTGCCGCTTTCAAGATCAACCAAATGGTGATGATGGCTTGAGTTAATTTCATAGCGGGAATAGCCCTCCTGAAATTCATGGCGAACAACAATGCCAAGCTCATCAAGTAAGCTTAAGGTTCTATATACCGTTGCAATACTTACAGAAGCATCAATCTTTTTGGCACGTTCGTAGACATCCTCAACAGAAGGGTGATCTTTAGCTCCGCTTAAAACATCTAAAATAGCACGACGCTGCCCTGTCATTTTAAGGCCAGCATCTGCACAACGCTTCTCAATATTATTCATATGGTAATTCCACTTATCTTATAACAAAGATAAATAATAAAGCAGCTGCATCTTCATGCAAGCAAATTTCTAATTTTTAGGTATTAACCTAGACTTAGGAAGAGTAAATCGTGCCGTTGTGCCAGCATTTTCCTCTGAGATAAGTTCAAAGATACCGCCATGTAGCTCTACCATCGCCTTAGCTAACGGGAGGCCAAGACCAGTGCCTTGCTGATTAACGGTTCGAGCATCCGAATTCCCGCTAACCTGCCCAAAAGGCTCCAACGCTACTTGAATTTTGTCCTTAGCTATACCAAGCCCTTCATCAGATACTGATATAAGAAGGTCTCCGCTATCAACCATTTCTGCGACAACTTTAATCTGAGAACCTTGGGGAGAAAATTTTATTGCGTTAGAAATAAGGTTAATTAAAACCTGCCTAATAAGCCTGTAATCAGCCCTGACCATAGGTATATCATTGCCGATTTCTCGCACTATTTCTATGTTACTTGCAAAAACACGCGAGCTTAGCATTCTCGAGACAGAAATAATTACGTCACGAATATGAAAATCATCATCAACTAGCTCGATACGCCCTGCTTCTATCTTGGACATGTCCAAAACTTCATTGATAATATCCAGCAAATGCTCCGCGCTCATATGGATATCACCAAGGTATTCCTTATATTTATCGTTACCGATAATACCAAACACCTCTTTAATCATCAATTCGGAAAAGCCGATAATAGCATTAAGTGGAGTACGCAGTTCATGACTCATATTTGCCAAAAACACAGACTTAGAGCGGTTAGCTGTATCCGCTTGATCCTTAGCTAAGCGCATGGATTGCTCCATTTTCTTACGCTCAGTAATATCCATAACAGTTGTAACCAGAAAACTCCTATCTTGACTTAGACGCAGCACAGCAGAGGTAAATAACACATTTGCAACAGCGCCATCTTTGCGCAAAACATTTACTTCGCCAGTGCTGCGAAGGCTGCCATCCTTAAATTTATCGTGGTTAATGCGCATCCTGTCTTTTTCTTTATCCTCAATCAAAGAAAGATACTCACTGCCTATTACATCATCGCGTGACCATCCATATGTACGGATAAAGCTCTCATTTGCTCTAACGATTTTACCGTTATCATCTGTAACAATAATCCCTACTTCACTAACCTCGAAAACAGAGGCAAGAAAAGACATCGCGTCATCGCGCTCTCTTTGTATTATTGACTGATTACTGACATCTGGCTGACCAACAACGTCTATGTATATAACCTCACCATCATCTGCCATAATAGGGTTAATCCAAAACCCATAGACCTTCAAAGCACCCGGAACAGTTGGCAACGCCTGTATTGTTACCATGCGTTTTTTTGATATACATACCTGAAAAGACTGCTCAAAATTACGGGCATTATCAGGGCTCATAAAATCTTTTAATGGTAGGTTTATTGCTTGCGATTGCTTGCAATTAAAATACCTGAGAGCCAACTTATTGATTTGAAGTAAATTCGTTGCTTTACCACCTTCGACATTAAAGACAAGCCTTGGTATAGGCAATGTATCAAATAGCTTACTAAAATCAAAATTGTTTTCAATCACCATAGGCTTATACTTTAATCCCTACTCGTCATCGATCAAACCATCTCGAACAAAGCGCTCTAATGGGCTTAATTCAACATATTGTAAAACAGCATCAAAATCTTCACCATCAGAATCTAATGTAGACAAATCTTCACGTAAGTTAGAAATCAATCCATCTGCCTTATCACCGCTTACCGGCTCGGAAATACAGCAGGATAGTTTCAACAATACATTTGATCCATCATTAAGATCTACGGTTATGTTTTTCTTTTCAAGTTGGTTCCTTAAGCGCTCTAATGCAGATACACCACCCGCCATATCAGCTTGCTTTAAACATAGAACAAACTCACATTCATCAGTGTAGTAAGCATCATCAAACGCCCTCAGACTTAATTTGATAAGGTCAGCAACAACCTTAATTGCGTCTTTAATCTCCTCAGGTTCCAAAGATTTTTTTATTTCTTCAAAATCATGTATCTTAACCAAAGAAACACAAAAAGCCTTACCCTGACGCTCCAAGCGTTGTAGCTCTCTCTCTAATTCTGGAACAAGCATCCTTTTGCTACGAAGCCCAGTAAATGGATCATAACCTGCGTCGCTCTTAATTGCGTCAATTTCCTGACGCCTTACATAGAGCATAAATTCTTCATAAATAGCCAAGAAGCTTTTGAAATCTTCTGTACTAGGCTTTCGTCCTGTTTTCTTTATTTTCTTCACCAGAGAATCAGCAATAGTAGAAAGCTCCTTATAAAGAGCGCGCATCTTTTGATATACTTCTGGCTGTATTTCCTCTTTACCTTTTGCCTTGACCAAAAGATCTTTAATGGATGTCGGCATTTTCACAGAATTGCTTAATTCATTTGCCTCGGGGTAATAAAGAAACTGAAGCAACGAATGAAACCACTCCGTATAATCGTCGAGTATCAGCAGAAATTCCTGCCAATCATCTTTACTAACTCCACCTTTATCATATTCTAATGCCATTATTATAAAACCTTTCAAGCATTTATAAGATGATAATCATACAACAAATTTATTAACCATGTTTAAATATTTTAGTCTAAGTTTCATATAACTACAAATTACCAAGCCATTCCTTTTCAAGCTCATCTAAGGATGAGTTTTTAATGGCCTCCCTAACTTCGCGCATAAGCATATTCATGGTCGCGATATTGTGCTGCGCCAATATTTGCGTGGCGAGCAGCTCATTGGCTTTAAGCAAGTGATGAATATAAGCTTTGGAAAAATTTTGTGATGCAGGGATGCCGATGCTCTCATCTAGCGGACTTTCGTCCTCGCGATATCTTGCGTTTTTAAGGTTGATAGTTTCTTTGGCCTCACCCTTAACATAGGCGCTGCCGTGTCGTGCAAGCCGCGTTGGGATAACGCAATCAAAGGTATCTATGCCAAGGCGCACGAAGGTAAAGACATCTTTTATCCTGCCGATACCAAGGAAATGAACTGGCCTTTTCGGGTGTATATAAGGCTCAGTGCTTGCGACCACATCATACATTTCCTGCTTGGTTCCGCCCAGACAACCGCCAATGGCTGTGCCGAAAAATGGACGGTCAGCCGTGTATTCAGCCGAATATTTACGCAAGTCTGGGTAAACCCCGCCCTGCACTATTCCATATACCGCCTGCGCCCCATTATCGTGGCGCTTAAACTCCGCGAGGCAACGATCGCCCCAACGAATAGACATCTCCATAGAGCGCTTAGTGTATTCCTTATCCACATGATAGGGGGTGCATTCATCGAATTGCATAAGCAAATCAGCGCCTAATTTACGCTGTATCTCCATGGAATATTCAGGGGTCAGATGGATAGTTTTGCCATCGACATATGATTTAAAAGTGCAACCCTCTTCGGTGATGGACATCAGGTTTTTATTATCATGCCCCTTGTTAGTGCGCCCCTTGATCTCATTAGCCATTGTGCCCTCACCAAGTGAAAACACCTGAAAGCCACCGCTATCGGTCAGCATAGGGCCATCCCAGCTCATAAATTTATGCAAGCCGCCCATTTTTTCAATCAAATCCGCACCAGGCTGCAACATCAAATGGTAAGTATTGGAGAGGATAATATCGGTCTTCGCTTCTTTAAGCTGGCAAGGAGATACGTTCTTAACGCTAGCTTTTGTACCACAAAATATGTAATTCGGCGTAGATATCGTGCCGTGCGGAGTCT
>DAOWDF010000324.1 GCA_030639165.1 Alphaproteobacteria bacterium | reverse complement strand
GGTATGCGCGTTAAAATGGAGAACTGCCTTGAAGCACTAAATGCAGGGGTAAAACGTATCCACCTGATAAATGGCCTACGGGAAAATGCTCTATCCAAGGAGATATTTGAGTCTGTTGGCCCTGGAACTATGCTACTGCGCGAGGAAGAACGTGATAGCTATATGAATGAAGTGGAAATCCAAAAAGCTATTGGAGGGAAATAGTTTGAATTGGAAATTTTTTAATATCCGACAAGGCGAATTAGCAAGAAGCAGTTATTTAGGCTACTTCTTGATATTACAGCTTTTAGATATATTTGCGATCATAACAATGCTTCTATACGGGAATATATGGCCATTTTTTCTATGCCTGTTCGTGTCTGTTTATATGCAAGCATTGGTGGATACTAAAAGATTAAGAAATATGGGATGTCACCCCTCACTATCTATATTGATTGTCGCATATAAAATAAGCTTTTATGTCATGATCTTATATATACCAGATGATTTATCACTTAGGCTCGATCAAATTAATCTGGATGATATAGAGCGCATGATAAACCTGGTTGACTCCATTCCGCCATATATAAACTCCTTAGGAATATTGGCGCAATTTTATATATTAGCGTTATTATTTATTAAAACTGTCCGAAAAAATGATAAAAATATAATCATAGAAGACGATTTAGCAAGCCAAACGAATACAGAACCATTTGAAGTCAAAGAAAGAGGCAAATAATGAGCAAGAAAACACCACAAGAAATTATTGAGCAAACCGAGAATGTTCTGGTCAAAACCTATAATTTACAGCCTGTTGTTATGGACCATGGTAAGGGCTGTTATTCATATGACAGTGCGGGCAAGAAATATCTTGATTTTGCAGCAGGAATAGCGGTGGCATCACTTGGTCATGCGCACCCAAAAATAGTTAAAACTATAACTAGTCAAACCAAGCGCCTTATGGCCTGCCAAGCATCTTTTGCTACAGCGGAAAGACTAGAGGCCGCACAAATCCTTGTTGATAATGGCTGTTTTGATCTAGTTTATTTCTCTAATAGTGGCACTGAGAGCGTCGAAGCTGCGCTGAAATGTGCGCGCAAATGGGCATATGATAAAAAGGGCAAAAACTGTCATGAAATAATTGCTTTTAAAAATGCATTTCATGGGCGTACATATGGCTCGGCGAGTGTTACATCAAAACGAGAGACACAGCCGTTTTTTGCGCCATATTTAGATGGCGTACATTTTGCAGAGTTTAATAATCCATTATCTGTTGAATCGCTTATCAATGATAATACTGCGGCAATTATAGTTGAGCCTGTGCAGGGCGAAGGCGGCCTTGTTCCTGCTAACCCATTCTTTCTAAAAGACTTACGCAGAATGTGTGATAAGCATAATATCTGCCTTAGATTTGATGAAATTCAGGCTGGTATGGGGCGCTTGGGAACTTTCTATGCATATCAATCATTTGAAACTGATGATGGAGCAATAGAGCCTGATATAGCCTGCCTTGCCAAGGGTATGGGCAGCGGTTTTCCTGTTGGCGCTATGGTTGCTAAGCGGGAATTTGGTGAGGCTCTTAGCCTTGGAACACATGGGACAACCTATGGTGGCAATCCACTTTCTTGCGCCGTGGCTGCGACAGTTACTAAAGAAATATTAAGTGATGGTTTTCTAGATCATGTTAACAAAATATCAGAGCATCTAGTTGATGGCCTAAGAAAAATTCAATGCTCATCTAATAAAATCACTGATATCAGAGGCAAGGGTCTTATGATCGGCGTTGATACGGAGTTTGATATTAAAGTGTTACTTAAAAAGCTTCAAGATAATGGGTTTATGGCCACGCAAGCAGGAAAATCTACGTTGCGCCTAACTCCGCCACTAATTGTCAGCTTGGAAGAAGCAGATGAAGCACTCGCTATCATTGATAAAACACTGAAAGAGCTATCATGAGCATCAGACATTTCATAAATTTGCCAGATATATGCGCAGATGAGTTAAAAGGCATTATCAAGCACGCTCATAAGCTAAAAGCCGAGAAATTCGACCCGCCACAGATCATGGCTGGTTTATCACTGGCGATGGTGTTTGATAAACGTTCAACCAGAACTCGCATGAGCTTCGAAATTGGAATGAAGCAACTTGGCGGCCATACTATTGTTATGGGCATGGGGGAGATGCAAATTGCTGGCGCGGAAAGCATCGAAGATACTGGAGCTGTACTATCACGCTATGTTGATGCGGTTATGCTACGTATGAGTGATCATGCGAACATGGAGGAGCTTGCGCGTAACACTACAATTCCAGTTATTAACGGCATGACAAATGACTCCCACCCTTGCCAGATAATGGCCGATATAATGACTATTGAAGAAAATATAGGTGATCTTAAGGGCAAAAAAATTGCTTGGTTTGGAGATTACAATAATGTCTGCAAAACTTTTGAGCAGGCTGCCCCTATTTGGGATTTTGAGCTGGCTATCTCTACTCCAGAAGATCTTGCGCCGACAAGCACTGGCGATAAGGTAACTTATTATGCTGATGCAAAAGAAGCTGCGAAAAACGCCGATGTTATAGTAACTGACACTTGGATATCTATGGGCGAGGAAGGCAAATCAATAGATAAATTCATGCCTTATCAGGTGAATTCTGATCTTATGGCTTGCGCGAATGATGGAGCAATATTTATGCACTGCATGCCGATCCATAAGAATGAAGAAGTAACGCCAGAAGTTCTGAAAAGCCCTGCTTGCGTAATATATGATGAAGCCGAAAACCGCCTACATGCGCAAAAAGCCATACTCGCATGGAGTATGCTTAAGTGAGTGAGGGTATTGAAGTACGCAACAAACGCGTTGAAGCCGAAAAAGCGTGGGAAGTTTCGAAAACACGTCGGGCGCTGATCGCGGTTTTCACCTATGTCATTGTTGGGTTTTATTTGTGCCTATTAGAAGTTGGTTATCCGTGGCTACACGCATTTGTGCCGCCGCTGGCATATATTATCTCAACTGCATCGTTACCTTTTATCAAAGATATTTGGCTGAAAAATATATATGACAGATAACAGTACTAACTCATATCTGGGTTAGCGTTATAGACTTGTTCCAATAATTTAAAATCGTCAGAATCCGTTGGGAATTTAGATTTTTCAGCGCGCAGAGTGTCTACGCCATAGCTAATCTGAGAAGAAATACCCGCCCTTTGAGCCGCGCATGTTGTTTCAAAGACTACCATTAGGCTATCAATTTTTTGATGCTGCTGCCAATCACTTGCACGTTCATGAATTATAATTGGTGGACATGCTGCCAGCATAGCTGTTGCAGATTTGATATCATCATTATCTAAAGATCCTTTTATAAAGACCTGTAATTCATATTTATCAAGATAAAGGTTACCTTCATAATCCAGCTCTTTTTGTGCGTATTCAGTGGTTGGAAGAATAGCTATTGGCTCACCAAATCTGAATTCCCATTTGCCAGGAAGTTGATGCTCCCAATCGCCTGTTTCATTTTGCCTTAACTCGCGATCATGTTTTAAAATAGTCATTACTCACCAACCCCATTAATTTTATTATTTTATTTGCGCGTATTAAGCATACGGCATCAAGTTATGTCAAGTTTATTCAGAAAGAACTTTCCTTTTTTCTGTATTTCAATTAGAACAAATTATTCAAATAAAAAGAGGAATGACTAATGAGCACTGCGGCAAATAAAGGCAAAATCGTACTCGCATATTCTGGCGGGCTGGATACTTCAATTATTCTTAAATGGTTTATTGAGGAAGGGTATGAGGTTATCGCCTATATCGCCGATGTTGGTCAGGATGATGATTATGAACTAGCGCGCGAAAAGGCTCTGAAGCTTGGCGCAGCAAAAGTTTATGTTGAAGACCTTAAGCTTGAGTTTGTTCGTGATTATATCTTCACGGCTGTTAAATCGCAGGCGATATATGAGGGGCGTTATTTGCTCGGCACTTCTGTGGCGCGTCCGATTATCGCCAAACGTCAAATTGAGATTGCTGCCAAGGAAGGTGCACAGTTTGTATCACATGGCGCAACTGGTAAGGGTAATGATCAGGTTCGTTTTGAGCTTTCATATTATGCGCTTAACCCAGAAATACAGGTTCTAGCGCCATGGAAAATGGATAACTTCCTAAGTGCGTTTGAAGGTCGTCAAGATATGCTTGATTACGCAGATAAGCATGACATCCCTGTTTCTGCTACGCGTAAGAAGCCATATTCAGAAGATGATAACATGCTGCATATTTCTCATGAAGCTGGCGTATTGGAAGATCCTAACCACGCCGCAGATGAAGATGTATATTCACGCACAAACGGAGCAAATAATTCTCCTGATAGCGCAGATATCATCACTATTGATTTTAAAGCCGGCGTTCCTGTGCGCGTTACTAATGGTGAAAAAGTTGTTGAAGGCGCGGTTGAGCTATTTGAATATCTAAATGAGCTTGGAACTCTCCACGGTATTGGTCGCCTTGATATGGTTGAAAACCGCTTTGTTGGCATTAAGTCACGCGGCGTTTATGAAACCCCAGGTGGTGAGATTTTGTATAAGGCGCATCGTGACCTTGAGGGCTTAACCATGGATCGTGAAGTTATGAAGATCCGCGATCAAATGTCATTGAAAGTAGCTGAGCTTATCTATAACGGTTTCTGGTTCTCGCCTGAATTTGAACTATTATCGGTATTCATGGATAAGGCGCAGGAGCATAATACAGGCAGCGTGCAGCTCAGCTTGCTAAAAGGCGTGGCATACCCGATGGCTCGTAAAAGCCCTTGCTCACTATATGACGCGGATCAATCATCTATGGATATTGAAGGCGGATATGATCAAAAAGATGCAGATGGCTTTATTAAGATCAATGCTGTGCGTTTGAAAAATAATACTGCTCTGCGTGGTTAATAATATTAGCTAATGTCATACCCGCCTTGTGCGGGTATCTGGAAAAGCCAGATGCATAATAATAAATATTACATTTATATTTTGACAAAAGAGCGTAACTCTACATTTTATGTAGGTATAACATCAAATTTACAAAAACGTATATGGGAACATAAAAACGAGCTTGCGGATGGTTTTACAAAAAAGTACAATGTAAAAAACCTTGTCTATTACGAAATTTTTGATAATCCTGAAGCTGCGATAAAACGTGAAAAACGTTTAAAAAAATGGTCAAGAGCGTGGAAAATGAAAATTATCGAAGAGATAAATCCAGATTGGAATGATTTATACGAAGATATTTGCAAATGACCTATAAAGAATAGAAACTAGAAACAGCACTAATTTCTCTTGGAAAAAATTAGATATGTGCGCTGAGGTTCTAGGTATTGACCTTGTTCAAGAATAACCTAAGACCAGATACCCGCACAAGGCGGGTATGACAAGTGAGAAAAACATGAAAAAAATTACTGCAACAATACCAGCAGCCTCACAAAAAGATGGAATAGCATTTTTAGCTATTGAATTTGATAATGGTTCTGCGGGTTGGTATCTATATGGGCACAAATCATTAGATAGCGCCGCCGAGTTCGAAATGTGGAATATGAGCGAGGAAGATGCGAAGGAGATGGCCTCCGCAGATTATGGCGTGACATCTGGTGATTGGAGCGATGGTGAAGATGATGCAAACGCCCCTACTCTAGATTCAAATGGCGCAGTGTTGAATGACGGCGACAATGTAACGTTGATCAAAGACCTGCCCGTTAAAGGCGCAGGCGTTACCATCAAACGCGGCACAATGGTCAAAAACATAAGCCTAACCAACAACCCCGAAGAAATCGATTGCAAGACCAAAGAAGTTAAAGGCCTAGTGCTTAAAACTTGTTTTGTGAAAAAAGTATAAAACACGCATTTTTTTCTAGCATTAATTTATCAATTCAGTTATTCACTCACCTAATAGAAAACAGCCTAAATAGAGCTGTAAAATTTTAGGGATTTTGATAATGGATATACATGTAATTTACGCAATAATCGGTTTCTTATTGGCGGCTTATGCCGTTGTTGGAAATGATGCTGTTCAAACGTTGGGGACGTTTATTGCCTCGAATTCTAAAGTAGTTAAATGGTACTGGATGTGGCTTGCAGCTTCATCAGTTTTGGTTATAACTTTGAGTTATGGCTGGTATGTTAATGGCGGAGATATATCATTTGGCCGCCTAGCCAAAATCCCACCGATGCAAGTTCAATGGTAACATGCGGCGGCGCCGCTTATCCTTGTGCTATTAACGCGCATCGGCATACCAGTTTCGACGACCTTCCTCGTACTTTCAACCTTTGCCAGCACATTAGTATTAGAAAAAATGTTGGTAAAGAGTGTTATCGGTTATGGCTTGGCGGCGGTTATTGCGTACGCTTTATGGATCGTTATTTCTCGTTTCATGAATGAAAAATACAACATGGTGAAGAAGGAAAACCGCCTTAAATGGCGCATCCTACAATGGGGCGCGACTGGCTTTCTATGGTATAGCTGGCTTAGCCATGACATGGCTAATATTGCTGTGTTCTTGCCTAGGGAGCTGCCGTTTTGGATGCTAGCCGGAGTTATGAGCATTTTATGTGGATGGCTTGGCTTTATTTTCTGGGGACATGGCGGGAAAATTCAGAAGATTGTTCTGGAGAAATCAGGTACTAGATTTATTCGCTCGGCGACTATCATTGACTGTGTTTACGCGCTGATACTTATTTACTTCAAGCAAATGAATGAGATCCCAATGTCTACAACTTGGGTATTTGTTGGATTGCTTACTGGACGTGAGCTTGCGATTGCAACGACCTACCGCGCTAGCTATAAGGCGGGGTATGTATTCCCCTTGATCGGTAAGGATTTCCTTAAAATGATGATTGGCCTAGGGGTTTCGGTTGCGCTTGCGCTGTCTATTCATTATATTCTTGAACCAGCGACATAGCATTAAAAACTCGATGCCATCCCCGCTTCATGCGGGGATCTGGAAAAGCTATATGCAGGATAAAAAATACTACGTATATATTCTTGCAAAAGCTAGAAACTCAACGTTTTATGTTGGCACGACATCTAATTTAGTGAAACGTATTTGGGAACATAAAAATGAAGTTGCTGATGGGTTTACTAAAAAGCATGGTATAAAAATATTAGTATACTATGAAATTTTTGATAATCCAAATAATGCTATTCGTAGAGAAAAGCGCTTGAAAAAATGGAATAGAGCGTGGAAGATGAAAGTGATCGAAGAGGTCAATCCTAATTGGAATGATTTATACGAAGAAATTTGCAAATAACCGGATACCCGCACAAGGCGGGCATGACACTGGGAATAATTAGATATGACAAAAGAAAATACAGCGAATAAAATGTGGGGCGGGCGGTTTGAGGACAAGCCTTCTGATATCATGGAGCAGATCAACGCATCTATCGGCATTGATAAGCGCATGTGGCGACAGGATATTCGTGGCTCTATTGCGCATGCGACAATGCTTTCAAATCAGGGCATTATTACCAAGAATGAGGCCGTTGAGATTGTTAATGGCCTCAATAAAATTGCCGAAGAAATAAAAGCTGGCGCGTTTGAATTTAAAGCTAGTCTCGAAGATATCCATATGAATATCGAAAGCCGCCTGCGTGATCTGATCGGTGATGTTGCGGGAAAGCTACATACTGCGCGCTCTCGTAATGATCAGGTTGCTACAGATTTTCGTATGTGGACGCGTGGCGCCGCCGATGAGATGATGCATTTAATTGCTGAGCTACAAGGTGTTCTTGATACTCTTAGCGCGAAACATGCTGATGATATTATGCCCGGATTTACGCACCTACAAGCAGCCCAACCTATAACTCTGGCGCTGCATTTAGGTGCATATAGCCAGATGCTGGAACGCGATAAAGCGCGCTTTGCGGATTGCCAAAAACGCCTTAATGAATGCCCGCTTGGTTCGGCAGCACTGGCGGGAACGCCCTACCCGATTGACCGTGAATTTACGGCGGATAAGCTTGGATTTGATCGCCCGATGCCTAATACTTTGGACGCGGTTTCGGCGCGTGATTTTGCCAATGAGTTTTTATT
>DAOWDF010000108.1 GCA_030639165.1 Alphaproteobacteria bacterium | reverse complement strand
CAAAAATATAGGCTGTGAGATTATATTGCCTACAGATGTTATCGTGGTTAGCGATTTACGCGAAAATGCCGATCATAAATGCGTTGATATTGAAAATATCCCAAGCGATGGCATGGCCATTGATGTCGGAGAAAAAACCATCAAATATATCTCTGAAAAAATCGAGGACTCGAAAACCATAGTATGGAATGGCCCACTTGGCGTTTTTGAAATCAAGCCATTTGATAATGGCACTAACGCAATCGCAAAAATAGTAGCCAAGCAAAGTTCATCAGGAAAATGTAAGAGCGTTGCTGGCGGAGGTGACACCGTTGCCGCCCTTGAGAACGCTGGAGCATCAAAGGATTTCTCCTATATCTCAACTGCCGGCGGAGCGTTCCTAGAATGGCTAGAAGGAAAGCCCCTACCCGGTATTGTCGCTTTAGAGAAATAGGCTATTATTTATTCCACGGCATTTTTCTTAAGATAATGCCCAGCATACATGTCCCAGTTACGCCTGCCAACGCAAGCAATGCACCGATAACTCCTGCGGCAGTAAATGCTTCTGGAAAGCCTCTTTGCCCGATAAACACACACACAAGTATAAACAGCCCTATAATTATTTGAACTTGCCTAAATATCTCATCATTACTTACTGAAGCCGAAGATGATGAGCTAACCACTGGTAAATCCGCATCTTTCCAGGCATTAATGCCACCTTCGATATTATAAATATCATAACCAGCGAGCATATCATCGCCAACAAGAGAGCAAGCTTTCTGCCCTCGCATACCCTTAAGGCACTGAAATATAATCTTTCTGCTCTTTGGAAGTTCAAGGCCAGCCAATACATCAGCAACAGCACCCAAAGGCATAGACGCGGCATAGGCTATATGCTCAGCGCTAAATTCATCAGCTTCCCTAACATCAATCAAAATTGCATCCCCAGATGTAAGCCAATCCAAAGCCTGCTTTGCAGAAATATTACTATGCGCCATTTTTAAATCTCCATAAATGATATAGACGCATATTATCAGTAAATACTAAACTAACAAGAAAAAACCGACCCCTATAACTTAAGAGTCGGCCTAACTAAAATGAACTTACAAATAAAATCTAACCAGCATCTTTACCCATTATTTTTTGAGCTAACTCTGGTGTGATTTTTTCAAAGTAATCCAGTGCAACTTGTATTTCATTAACACCGACCAACTTATCACCATTCCATATTTTACTTGTAAGCATAAATATAGAGATGAAATCATTTTTCTTTATGCCACGTAACTTCGCAACAACGGCTAGACCCTGCCCGTTACTTTGAGACAAAATCTCACTTATAGTATCAACTGGAAACCCTGTATATACTGAGAATTGAGCAATAAACGAGCGAACATGGCCACGCCTCAATGTACACATCATCAACTTGATATCCAACAAATTCTTATCTTTAAAACTTTGTGCAGCAATAACCATATGATTATCTGGTTCAAAACCATTCGCATTGATATCTTCGGAAAGCTCCTCAACTCCCCTATCTATTGCTTCAGCGACCTTCTCTGAAACATCCTTATCAAGGGTATAGTTACTATCTATGAATGCCTTAATCTCTTTACCTACATATCTATATAGAGCCGCAGCAATATCATTAGTAACCTCTGCACGTTTTAATAACGGAGTTGCTAAAATATCAGAGCCTTGTGCAATATCAGACAATATAGCCAGAGAGTGCTGAGTTAATTTTATATTCTCATTATTTGCTAAGGCCAAAGCCGTATCAAAATCTTTGGTTTCCGCCAAAACATCAATAACCTTGTCATCTAACATAGAACGCTCAGCAATTGCTTGCCAATACTCCGATGTTTTAGACTTAATTATATACATAAGGTCAAGGCTAGCTAAAACACTGCTTTTAGTAAGCACAGGTTTCGCAATCTCTATCTCATCATTTGAAATCTGGAGAATTAAGCGCAAAGGCACATTACCCAATACAGCAACTTGTTCCGATACAACCTGACGTAAATCTTTCTCGGCTTGGCGCATCAGCTTAATTAGCACATCCGCCACCAATTCACTTTCACGTAAGTTTAGATCAATTTCTAAAATAGACCCAATTACTTCAGTTAACTCAGATCTTGATGCAGGATCATTATCCTTAGCTAAATCATATAGGTCAGTAATATTGCCTATATAATCGCTAAAAGTGCCGTTAGCACCACCTACATTTATGGTATTCATGTTCATGATTTTTGCCCCCACAAGTATCATGTTAAACTAAATATCACTCTAAATTTTGCCAAAACACACTAAACGTGACAAAAGAAAAAGCACCGGAATCCGATATATAATTAGAGTTTAAACAAAAACAATTTATATAACTCGCCTTCCACGATCACAATTTATATGAAAATCATTACTAAATAGTTAACTTTAGAATGAAAAAGAAGAAATAGATAAAAAAAGTATT
Organism: Alphaproteobacteria bacterium; assembly: GCA_030639165.1. GTDB lineage: Bacteria > Pseudomonadota > Alphaproteobacteria > Micavibrionales > Micavibrionaceae > UBA1672. The sequence goes on along the minus strand of DAOWDF010000108.1, from coordinate 1,943 downwards.
TTTAAAATCCAATTATTAGTCTATTATTGCAACTTAATATCCATATTGAAAGACTTTATTAAGTTTTTTTTGCTAAAGTATTAAATAAGGGTAGAAAAAATACGAGGACAAAACTATGGCAGCACCACTATCAGGAATCGGCGGACAACAAATACCTCTCTCCCAACCTTTTCAACCGGGCGGAAGTGATCAAACACGTGAGATAAGACAGAACAGTCAAGAACCACGTGAAGCTGAGCTACAAGCTCGTGAAGCTGCACCTGCGCAATCACAGGCAACAAATACACAGCGGCATGACAATAGTAACTCTCAACAAGGCAACAGCAATCAAAGCCGCGGCTCTGTTGTAGATATAGTTATTTAAACAATGCCTATATAACTTCCTAAACGGCACTTTTATAGTGCCTTTTATTTTGCAAAATATCCTTAATTTGTTCTTACACAAGGCATCTGAGGCGAGATGCGCGGAGCGTCTTTTTTACACGTGAGCACAGCGAGACCGAAAGATAACGATGTGTAAGGGCAAAGTAAGGGTATTTTAACATTCAATGATATTCACAGCCAGCCCACCGAGGCTCGTTTCTTTGTATTGTTCCCTCATATCAAGGCCAGTTTGTCGCATAGTTTCTATACACACATCCAATGGTATAAAATGCTCTCCATTCCCCCTTAGGGCAAGAGCACTTGCAGTAACCGCCTTAACCGCGCCAAGCCCATTACGCTCAATACATGGCACCTGAACCAACCCACCGACAGGATCACAAGTCATCCCCAAATGATGCTCAAGCGCAATCTCGGCAGCATTCTCAATCTGTCCGTTACTGCCACCCATAACTGCGCACAAGCCTGCCGCCGCCATAGCGGAAGCCGACCCGACCTCCCCCTGACAACCAACCTCAGCTCCAGATATAGAAGCATTATCCTTGATAATTCCGCCAATAGCCGCCGCAGTCAGTAAAAACTCTGCAATTTTATCTGCTCTAGCACTATCCACAAAATCAAGATAATAACGTAACACAGCAGGAACAACGCCAGCCGCACCATTAGTCGGCGCCGTGACAACCTGCCCACCAGCCGCATTTTCTTCATTTACCGCCATAGCATATAATGATAACCACTCATTACAAATGTGAGGCGATTGTGAATTATTCATTTTCTCCGCATCTAATTGCGCCCTAATATTTGCCGCCCTGCGCTTAACATTTAGCTCACCCGGTAAAACCCCACCCTTATCAAGACCGCGCTCTATACATGCATTCATTACTGACCATATTTTATCGACTCGATCCCGAAGCTCTTCCGCGCTATGATTTGCAAGCTCATTAGCTTCCTTCATCTTGGCAATAGACAACCCCGAAGCGTCCCCCATTTCCAACATTTCCTTTGCGTTTCTAAAAGCATAAGGAAAGGAAGAGAAAGTAACCTCTGCGCATTTATGCGCCGTATCTTGTGCAATCTCCTCCTCTGATAAGACAAAGCCCCCACCAATAGAATAATAGGTACGCTCCAATATGACTGAACCATCACTGTCAAAAGCAGAAAATATCATACCATTAGGGTGCGCCTTTAATGCCTCACCAAAATCAAATATAATATCATTATCGGGATCAAATATAATTTGAGGAAGACCATCAAGATCTATTGATTTCTTATCCGTGATTTCATCAATAATCACTGGGATACGATCAGAAACAATCGTGTCAGGGGTAAATCCAGCTAAACCAAGGATAACCGCCCTATCGCTAGCATGCCCCTTACCTGTAAAAGCCAGCGAGCCATAGAATGTGGCGCGCACATGAACAGGTTTTTGTGAATTAAGTTCTAACCCCCGCAAACGCTCCAAAAAACGCCCAGCAGCAGCCATCGGCCCCATAGTATGAGAGCTTGACGGCCCTATACCGATTTTAAAAATATCGAAGATACTTATAAACATGGAATTAATT
>DAOWDF010000256.1 GCA_030639165.1 Alphaproteobacteria bacterium | reverse complement strand
TGCGCCGAATAATGTATCGGGGCGGGTTGTATAGACCTCTATTTTATCATCGCTGCCGACTATATCCCATTTAAACTGCAGCCCAACAGATTTACCTATCCAGTTTTCCTGCATAGTTTTAACTTTATCAGGCCAGCCATCAAGCGTATCAAGGGAGGTTAAAAGCTCCTCCGCGTAATCGGTGATTTTCAAAGACCATTGGTTAAGCTTCTTACGCTCAACAGGTGCTCCAGTGCGCCAACCACAGCCATCTATAACTTGCTCATTAGCCAGCACGGTATTATCAACAGGATCCCAATTTACAACAGATTCCTTACGGTAGGCTATGCCTTGCTCAAGGAATTTCAGGAACATGCGCTGCTCATGCACGTAATATTCAGGGTCACAAGTTGCGAACTCACGTGACCAATCAATTGATAGCCCCATTGCTTTTAACTGATCGCGCATAGAATCTATATTCTCATGCGTCCATTTTGCTGGATGCTCACCGCGCTCAATCGCTGCATTTTCTGCTGGCAGCCCAAACGCATCCCAGCCCATCGGATGAAGCACGTTAAACCCTTGAGCATTTTTATAACGCGCGACTACATCACCGAGCGTATAATTACGTACATGACCAACATGGATACGCCCAGATGGGTAGGGAAACATCTCCAGCACATAGTATTTAGGCTTATCAGACTCTTCACTTACAGCAAAGCAGTCACGATCAGACCAAGTTTTGCGCCACTTATTTTCGGACTCTTTTATATTATAACGCTCTGTCATTTTTATTTATTCTTCATTAGCTAAGTGAGCTATGCGCAACTGACGCGCACGCGTAATAATTGTATCTTCTAATTTACGAGCGGTATCCTTAGAAACATCAGCATCTCTCCAAGCTCCATTCTTCATTACTTGACGGAATGTACGAACACGAACGCCTTCAGCTTTCAGCTCACGGCTCATTATAAAGGCATTTATTTTAATGCGCTCATTAGGGTTATCAGAATCTGCGTACCAATCAGTCAGAATAACTCCGCCAAATGGATCAGCGCTAGCTATGGGCATGAATGATAAAGTATCTAAAGTCGCGCGCCATAGAAAACTATTTACGCCAATGCCGCCCTCACCTGCTCCATCTTTTTTGCTTTTACGGCTTAATGCCTTAAAGCCGCCTACGCCTAAAACACTTTGTTTCTCGCCATAGATATCTTCGCCCGTGACACTTCTATCCAAACCACTAGGATATTTCGCTTCGGTTTTAATATTACTACAGGCGGAAAGGCTAAGTGCAACTCCACCCATCAGAATTAAGAAAGGCTTACTATTATGCTTTATCATTGCTTTACATCATCCTAAAATATATTTTATTGATGTATTTAACTAGCATGCGACTCCACCACCTTCAAGCGTCTTTATTCAATAGCCATCCAAGTCGTCGCCTGCCCCCTGTTGCAAAAATGCAACGCAGAGACGAAATGTTGCAAAAACCACACAATTTTATATTGACGATGAAACAATATAATGGCGTAATGTCGATGTTCACTGCTTCGGTGGGGGGCAAATTTTATTTATTGATCTACTTTTGGATCTTAACTTAAACAATAATCATGCCTTATAAAGTATGATTGCGAGGAAACTAAAATGAAAAAATTATTACTTGCTAGTGTTGCTGTAAGTGGTTTGGCTTTTGCCGCTGCTCCTGCTCACGCTGAAATCGACCTAGAACTAGGTGGCTTCTTCAAAGGTTACGGCGTATTCGTAGACCAAGATGAAACAACTCTACAAGAAGCAACTGGCTTTGACATCATCCGTGATACAGAGCTTCACTTTGGTGGCGAAACTACACTAGACAATGGTCTAAGCGTTGGTGTTCACGTTGAAATAACTGCTGATGCTGATACTAGCATTAACCCAGATGAAACATATGTTTACTTCTCAGGTGACTGGGGTCGTGTAAATGTTGGTACAGAAGATGGTGCTGGTTACCTTCTACAAGTTGCTGCTCCTTCAGCTGACTCAAACATCGATGGTGTTCGTCAGTACTTGCAGCCTTTCGCTGCAACTGGCCTAAGCAATACTCGCCTTGACTATGACATGGTTAATGTTGCTGGTAAAAATGATAAAGTAACATACTTATCACCAATCTTCAGTGGTTTCCAAGTTGGTGCTTCATACACACCTGATTCTTCTGGTGCTGCATCTAACCTAAATGGTGTTGATGTTGAAACTAATGCTGCTGGCGTTATCAATGAAACATACGAAATCGCTGCTCGTTACGAAGGTGAATTCGAAGGTGTTGGTGTTATCGCTGGTGCTGGTTACGCTCTTGGTTCAGAAGAAGGTGGTTCAGCAACTACTGATGACCGTACAGAGTGGAATGTTGGTCTTGACCTAGACTTCGCTGGCTTCGGTGTTGGTGTTGTTTACAAAGAAGATGACCAAGGTCTTGATGGTACTGCTGCTGCAGACATCGATACTCTAGTTGTTGGTGTTGACTACACAACTGGCGCATTCAAACTTGGTGCATCATACCTTAACCAAGACACAGATGGCGGCGATGAATTTGATCGTTACACTGCTGGTGTTAACTATGAATATGGCCCAGGAATGTCTTTCCGTGGATCAGTTCAATTCCTAGATCGCGATGTTGCTGGTACAACAGCTGACACAGACGGTACTGCTGTTCTTCTTGGAACACAAATCAACTTCTAATTTGAATTTGATTTAAAGAATTCTGAAGGGGCGCTTAATCGGCGCCCTTTCTTTTTGTCTTACCATCACCATGTCATGCCCGCTTTATACCCTAACGGGCACAAGTGCGGGCATCCGGTTCCCCGCACAAGGCGGGGATGACAAGTAAGAAAAATAGGATGACAGCGCTGATAAAAGAAAACTTAAGCCAAATTCATAAGCAAATAGAAAAATCTGCCATTGAGTGGGGCAGAGATTCTAATGATATAAATCTAATTGCAGTTAGCAAACGCCAATCACCAGAAAGAATACAAGGTGCGCTAGATGCTGGGCATCGCCTATTCGGAGAGAACAAAGTTCAAGAAGCACTAGAACACTGGGAAGATATAAAGCCCCTTTATCCTGACCTAAAACTTCATTTGATAGGCTCTTTGCAAACCAACAAGATTAAAGATGCCTTAAGGATTTTTGACCTGATCGAAACAGTAGATCGTGAAAAACTCGCACGCAAATTGGGTGATGAGTTAAAATCTCAAAACCGCACTATTCCGTGCTTTATTCAGGTTAATATCGGAGAGGAGGAGCAAAAATCAGGAATTGTACCAAATGAATTGCCTGACTTTTTAGAGTTTTGCCGTCATGAGTGTGCACTAGATATCAAAGGGCTTATGTGCATCCCCCCAGCGGATGAGCCGACAGCGCTATATTTTTCACTGTTAATGAAAATGGCCGATATGCATAATTTACCAGAGCTTAGCATGGGGATGAGCAGTGATTTTGAGAGTGCTATATCTCTGGGGGCAACATATATACGTGTTGGCACTGGAATTTTTGGGAAACGTGAGAATTAAGAATAAACTGCTATTGTGCCTGCGCTTCTTCCGCTAGCTATTTTTACCCGCGAGTAATCATCCTTAATTTCTTCGGCAGGTTGCATTGGCATTTCTGCAAAAGCAAGCAGGCTAGCGGGCAGGTCTTCGTATGATTTATACTCACCGTCAAAATCATAGCCACCTTTTTCCTCACTAAGCCCTGCCAAAGATACTGCATTACCAAGCAAATTCTTACCAGTCGCATCCTCTATTACTGTAGAGACAAGGCCGCTTGCCGCCCCTACAGCTCCGCCAAACACAGCGCCGCCAAGTATTTTGCCGATAGGTTTTATCTCATCACCACTTATAGATCTATATGCCATATTAACGAGTGGAATATGCTGCAATGGGTTAACCATATCGACTAAATCTAAAAATCCAAATTTTTTACTGGCTTCCACTGGATGAGGGGTTATTTCCACTTCCTCTGCCTTAGGCATATATGATGATATAATATTATCAAAATTTTGGTTTTCTGGCTGAGCCTTTGGCGCATCATATGAGGGCACAAAGCCGCCCATACGCTCATTCTTAACGCGATATACATTGCGCTCACTCCCAGCGTGCTGATTCGAAATAATAGAATTTTGCGCAATATTATCCATATGGTTTTCCTTATAGTTTTAATATTGCAAATTCTGTGCCATTATTTGACCCTAGATATTAAGGGTAATGTAATGGCAATTATAATTAATGCAGATACAAAAATATGCGGCGTAGTGCGTGAATATTTACAGAGCAATGATATGGCAGATTTATGCTCGTTTATTGAGGAAAAAGATGCAGAAACACTCACCATAAGCAACGGATATCAAGAGAATAAATACTCCTTGCCATTGCGATTGGGAGAGCTTATTGACCAGCTGCATAAATATAAAAACAGCAAGAATAATGTTCATGATTACATTTACTTCAAAGGCGGCTGCTCTCTTGATCTACAGCATGGAATATTTACAAGTGAAGATAGCAAGAAAGAATCTCTTACAGAAAAAGAGGTGGAAATCCTCAGTTTCCTTAGCAAAATCAAAGATAATATTGTGGAGAAAACGGAGCTATTAGAGGCTGTATGGGGCTATGCGGATGATATAGAAACTCATACGCTGGAAACTCATATTTATAGATTGCGCCAAAAAATTGAAAAAGACCCTAGTAATCCTGAGATACTAGTTACAGAAGATAACGGTTATCGCGCCTATATAGAATGTGAGTAATCTATTTATTTTGTGCTCGCTTAGCTGTATCAACCGCGAAGGAAATACCATCAATAAAAGTCTTTTTACTGCCGATATCCAAATACCTAACACCACTATCTTGTAGCTGGCGTAAATCCACAATAAGTGAATAAATATTTTTTAGCTCTTCCTGACGTGAAACATCTGGAGTGTTGCCTTTAAACGTCTTTAACGGCGCACGCAAAACTTCTAATCCGTGCTTATAGGCATTAGTTGCCTTTTTTGATTTAATATCAACACCATCATTACTCGGCGATGCTTTAAACCATGGGGCAAAAGAATCTTGCTGCGTATTACTGCTATCTGTTACTGGCTTTGTTCCAAGCCTAGCCTCAAGAAAGTCTTCAAGGAATAAGATAAGTGCCTTTATTGAAAGATTAGAGCTTTCGCTTTCCTCCATAACTACAGAGTTATCAGAATTATCAGAATTATGCTCTTCATCTATATCAATAGGATTGTGCCGCTTTTTTTCTAAACGTGCATCAACGGCCTTAGCCTCTAAAGGATTTAATGCGGAGGTTATATTTTGAATAACAGAAAACATATATCCATACCCTTAAATAGTTAGTAATCCGTGAAGGTTAACATAAATTTGGCATTTATACAAATTTCTGGGTTTTAGTCTTTAAAAAGATCATAGGGATGCGGGTATTTTTCTTCTTCGGGCATATTTTTAATTCTAAAACTTTCCTCGTACCATTCCGCTACATAATCCCACAAAACAGATATTTCTGCGTTATAGCGCGGGGCAATATCACATTTAAGATATGCTATATCTCCAACCATAACCCATTGCAGGGAGCCTTCACTTTCAACTGGATTATCAGTGTCAGCACTAGATACACGAATATGCATTGTTAAAACAGCATCAAAATAATCATCTTTAAAAGGGATTTTAGCCAATAGTGATTCACTATGCTCCTGCGTAAGTGGTATGTTTTAAAACCCCGCAAGATTATTAACGACTAAAGAAATTGTATCATTTGCATATGCGTAATTAAACGATGGTACATAAGCATCTGTTTGATCAAAGAATTTAAATATAATGCGAGGCTGTTCTTCGCCTTCTGCGGATATGTATTTAGCTATAACATTAGTGGTTATCTCTAAAAGATCATTATCCTGATCATAGTTGCCATAACCATGGCCTAGCCTTAATGTCTCTTTCAGTAAATGACTATCCTGCTTTGATAGTGGTAAATCTATATAATGTGAACTGGATGTGATCCAATGATCATAGTCAGGAGAAATATTCGCGGCACGGAAAAAGGCAAAGACTGCGCGCTCCTCTGGCGTGGTCTTTGTCTCATAATACATTTTTGCATTTGTATTTTCTGGGCATAGCACAAGAAATAGTGCTAAAATCACAGGAAATATAAATAAGCTTAATGTTCTGTTTTTATTAAACATAGTATAAAATATACACCTTAAATATAAATAAATACTGAAGAAAAGCATGACTGATAAATATGATGAAGATGGTAAAAAGCTATGGCGGCATGTCACCAAAGATGTCGAACCATTAGATGAGCATAATGATGCGCAAATATCTTCACCTAAAGGTAAATCAAGCAGTAAAAATAAACCTAAGAATAAAACAACTCGACCTGCTAAAGAGGGAGTAGTTAAACATACACTGAACCACGTCCAGCAAGCACCAGAGATTGACCACAGAACCTCTCAGCGACTTAAGCGCGGCCAAATATCCATAGAGGGGCGAATTGACCTGCATGGAATGACGCAAAATCAGGCATATGATGCGCTACTAGGATTTATCCCAAGCGCATATGAGCAAGGCAAACGCTGCGTGCTGGTTATTACTGGCAAAGGTGGCTGGCAAAGTGCTAGTTCATCATTACTAGATCGAGAGATTGGAGTATTAAAACAAAAAACGCCAGAGTGGCTAAACGAAGCTCCGCTCAGTAAATATGTGCTAAAAATTCAAAATGCGCGCCCTAACCATGGCGGAGATGGCGCGCTATATGTTCTGCTGCGCCGTAAGCGATAAATATATTTAATTTTGACATAATCGTAGTGGTCTTGTATTGTCCTTCGTTATGAATAATGATCGTGCATTAAATGTTACAAATATAACCACTGCCTTAAATGGCAGCGGAAGGGTAATCCTAATGCTGCCTAAGGCAGATGAGTACTTGCTCACATATGTCTTCAATGAAGCCATAGATACATCAGATGCACGTATGACAAACCTAAAGAAATGGGTTAAGAGCCAAAATAACTACAGTATAATCGAAACAAAGGATTGGTTAGATTTTGAGCATAAATTAGATAGAATCAGGTCCACTAAAAAATTGTCAGATCTCTTAATCGAATATGATGGTTATATTACAAACTATACAAATGCGCTCGTTAACGAGGATACTGGGCAAAACCTTTTTAGCGAATTAAAACAGGGTGGCCATGGCAATGCTCTTTATGCGGACGAAACAAAAACTATAGGGTTCCCAAGGTTATTTAATTCAAATGCACGTTGGGCAATGCTGGTGCCTTACATCTTAAGAGATAGCCAAACCTTGCAGTACATGAATATTACACCACCTGATAATTCAGAAGAATATACAGATCGCCTGTCATTTATTAATGGGAATTAAACTTATAAAATCACAAGATAAACTTGCTTAGATCATTACTCTTAACCAGATCAGCAACGTGCTTACTAACATATTCCGCAGTAACTATTACTTCTTCGCCATCACGATCACTCGCAGTGAAGCTTAGCTCTTCGAGCAATTTCTCCATTACCGTATGCAAACGACGCGCGCCGATATTTTCTACGCTCTCATTAACTTCAAATGATAGCTTTGCAATCTCGTCTATTGCTTCATCTTCAAAGCTAAGTTTCACACCTTCAGTGCCAATTAGCGCTTCATATTGCGTAATCAAGCTAGCCTCGGTTTCTTTCAATATACGCTTGAAATCCTCAACCGTTAGAGCGCGCAGCTCCACGCGGATTGGCAATCTACCTTGCAATTCTGCCAGTAAGTCAGATGGCTTGGCATAGTGGAATGCGCCACTAGCAATGAATAGCATATGGTCAGTTTTCACTTGGCCATGCTTGGTAGTAACTGTTGTGCCCTCGATTAGAGGCAGCAAATCACGCTGCACTCCTTCGCGAGAGACATCGCCGCCTCTGGCATCTTGGCGCGCCGCAATCTTATCCATCTCGTCAATGAAGACAATGCCGCTTTGCTGAACAAGATCAAGAGCCTTTGCCACAATCTTATCTTCATCCAGCAATTTATCGGATTCTTCGGCGATTAGCACCTCATAGCTATCTTCTACGCTAAAGCGTTTTTTCTTCTTACGTTCACCAAATGATTTTCCAAGCATATCGCCGATATTAACCATGCCCATGGATGAGCCTGGCATACCTGGAATGTCCATCATATCGCCCATTGGGTTTGAGCTATCGATTATTTCTATTTCTATTTCACGCTCATTTAATTCACCAGAGCGTAGTTTCTTACGGAAGTTATCGCGCGTTCCCTCGCCTGCTGTATCGCCAACAAGTGCGTCAAGCACCCTCTCTTCAGCATATATTTCTGCCTGCACCTTAACGGTTTTACGCATAGTTTCTTGCGTCATACGAATGGCAGACTCGGTCAGGTCACGAATGATAGACTCGACATCTTTGCCGACATAACCTACTTCGGTGAATTTAGTCGCTTCAACCT
>DAOWDF010000146.1 GCA_030639165.1 Alphaproteobacteria bacterium | reverse complement strand
ATGTCGACGCGCGGCGTTAATAAAGGCGGCTCTTCTACGGTTACATCAATGTTTAGCGGTGTCTTTAAAGAAGATATGGACGTGCAGCGTCGCTTTCTGGATATGATAAGGTATTAAATTTATTCGTCATGCCCGCGGCTATGCAAAGCATAGCTAATACGGCGGGTATCCATATGTCAGCAGCAAAGCTGCTGTCTTTACCAGATCCCGTTTGTTTAAGCGTGCAATCACGCCAACGGGATGACTAAGATAAGAAAGTCATGAAGCTATGACAGAGTTCACACTTCCAAAATGGTATGATTTACACACGCATTTCCGTCAGGGGGATGTGCTGGGTTCTTATATTAAATCGCATTTGGACATGGGGTGCGCGGGCGCTCTTGCGATGCCGAATACTAAGCCGCCGACAGCCGTAGTTTTTGAAAGTGATGAGAGTGGTAATGCTTGGAGTATTGAGCGTTATATGCGTGATTTACAGAGTGCTGGAGGGAGTGCATTCGAGCAGCTAATAGTTCCGCTTTATCTGACTAAAGAGACTACGCCAGAAATGATTATTGCGGGCGCAAAGTCAGGTATTTTAAAGGCGTGTAAGTATTATCCGCCGCATGGGACAACGGGCGCAGAGTTTGGCGCTCCATTATCCGAATATGTTTCAAGTGGCGTGCTGGCTGCTATGGAAGAGGTCGGTGTTGTCTTGTGTGTGCATGGTGAGGAGCATAATTTGGCTGGCGATCGCTATTTTGATCTTGATGTTAATGCTGAAACTATATTTTACTCTGAACGATTGCCGCAGGTAGTTAAAAAATTCCCTAAGCTTAAAATAGTATGTGAACATATTACAACCAAGGCAGCAGTTGACTTTGTGCGCAGTAACGATGATTACATTGCTGCAACAATTACACCGCAGCATTTGCTCTATACTATTGGTGATTTGATAAAGGGTTTGAAATACCACCTGTTTTGCTTGCCAGTTTTGAAATATTGTAAGGATAGGGAGGCATTGCTCTCTGCAGTTATTGACCCGAGTAATACGCAGTTTTTTGCTGGTACTGATAGTGCCCCGCATATAGCTGCTAATAAAGCCACTGAATGTGGATGTGCGGCGGGGTGTTTTACTGGTGGAGTTGCGCCGCAGCTCTATGTGCAGGCTTTTGAGATTGCTGGAATGGATATGTCGCAGTCAGGCTCGCAGGATATATTTAAACGTTTCCTTTGCTCTAATGGCGCAGATTTTTATGGCTTGCCTGTTTCAGGTGAGAGTTTCTCTCTTATAAGAGAAGATTCTAAGGTTGAAATATTAAAGACTTCTGATGGTGATGTTATGCCCCTTCCTGTTGGGTTAGGGTGCAATATTTTACCTTGGAATATTAAGGTTTAATATGAGCTGGCGGCAGTTATTAAAAGCTGAGGCACAAAAATTTATCAGTGATCATGAGCATGACGATGTGAGGGTCTTGGCTCTTAAGAAGCACTCATTCGATCCAAGTTCATATGCCTTGATTCTGGATCAGATTAAAGTTCGTCAAAAATCACGCACCAAGTCACCTGATCTGTACGAAACGGACGGTATCATATTTCCAGATGGTGAAACTTACGAGCAAGCATCTTCGTCTGCATGCGCGGCTTACAAGGCATCTTTGGTGGAGGGTAAGAGTTTTGTTGATTTAACGGCAGGCAGTGGCGTAGATTCTTATTATTTATCCAAAAAATTCAGCCGTGGAGAGCTTGTAGAGCGTAATGCTGATAGTGCCGCCCTGTTGGGCCATAACATGGCTGTTCTAGGCAAGGCAGGCAAAACTAGCTGTGATTTGAGAGTCTATAATGGGGATGCGCTTGAATATATGAAAGATGCGGATTATATCGACGTGGTGCTTATCGATCCCCAGCGTCGCGAAAATAAGGGTGGGGGAGAACGTAAGGGTATCTTTGATTTTTCAGCTTGCTCACCTGATGTCGTATCGTTACTGCCTATATTGAAGAAGAAAGCAGGTAAGGTGATGATTAAGGCTTCCCCTGTTTTGGATATTGAAAGGGCAATTATATTGCTGAATGGGGCTGCATCAGCGCAAGTGGTGGCGCAGGTTCATGTGGTTCAGTGGCAAGGTGAGTGCAAAGAGGTTCTGTATATTATGGACTTTGGAGCATCCGTAGATGCTGGTGATGCAGAAATTACTGCTGTTAAAATTGGTGATAATGGATCTGTGCTGCAAAATTTTTCTTATAGTATTGCGGAGGAGAAATCTTTATCTCTGAATTGTTCAATGCCTCTAAAATATATCTATGAGCCGTCAGCTGCTTTTCAAAAGGCGGGAGGTTTTAAATCTATGGCTGTTAGATTTGATGCCCCTAAAATTCACCAGCATTCACATTTATATACATCTGATAATATCATAGATGATTTTCCAGGAAAGAGATATGAAGTGATCCAAATTGCTCCAGTTCAAGCTAAGGCTATTAATATCAAAAAAGCTGACCTTAAGTTACGTAATTTCCCTGATAATGTTAATAATTTAAAGAAAAAACTGAAGATTTCTGATGGAGGGGGGCATCGAATTTTTGCAACAACATTATGTAATAATGATAAAAAGCTCATAATTTGTTCAAAGTTGTAATTTTGATCCAGGTCAAATATGTCTAATTATAAATGGGTTGTTAACTAATTTGTTGTAAAACTTAAATATCTTATTAAGTATTAGGGGTATATAATAAGTGTGGGATTTAATAGTTTTGGGGCTGATTTATTGGCTCAAGAGAGTGTGGGAATGGGGATTTCATCTGTGTCAAAGGTTAATTCAAGTGAATCTGATGCTGACAATAGAACGCAACGTAGGTTTGCTTTAAGTAGTATTTTGCCTTCTTCTTCGACCCATATTTGGCGGAGTAGAATTAGCTGGCGTATTGCTTGCGCGGTTTTTTTGACAATTATGTTGGTACAAGCCTTGGTTTTGAATCTGGGTGGCGTAGAGCAATTTCGTGAACAACAGTTTTTATCATTAAGAGAGCAAGCTCAAAGTTCTATCTCTTCTATAATTGATGCTAGTAAGAAGGACATGAAAGTTGCTCCTTTTTTGGATAAGCATGTTAATAGGCTTTTGCATACCACAAAAGTTACTGGCTTAACGGTTTACTCATACAAATATGATTTTGTTAAAGGGTATGGGAACTACACGCATATAGTGCCAGCTATTAACTCTCTGGATGAAACCTACAGAAGTAATGATGGTTCTTTTTATGAGGCTATTTTTAGAGGAAGTGACTTGCAAAGTATATTTGTAGTAGTTGTGCAAATGGATTCTAGCGCTGTTAATGATAGTGTTATGAAGTATGTTTTAAATAGCATCGTAGTGATGTTTATTCTATCTTTGTTAGTAACGACAGTTTTGATGATTGCTTTGGGGCGTTGGTTGTTGGAGCCAATGCTATTTATGCATGAGAATTTGATTGCGGCATTTAGAAATCCTGAAAATCCAGATATTGGAAAGTCTCCATATGGCAATAGTGATGAGATAGGGGTGGTTATTAATTTATCACAGAAGCTTATTACTCAAAATGCAGATAATATAAATCATCTAAAAAGTACCGCAGAAGATAAAATTCATAAATTAGCGTATTATGATGGCCTTACTGGTTTGCCTAATCGGGCATTATTTATAAAACGATTGGGTGATTGGGCGCGGGTTAATAATGACGAAAGTGTGAAAAGGTTTGCTATTGTAACAATGGACCTTGATCATTTCAAAGATATTAATGATTCTATGGGCTATAATGTTGGCGATGCTATTTTGCGCGCAGTTGGTAAGAGATTGCGCTCTTCATTGCCTGAGGCTGCTACGGTTTCAAGAACAGGTGAGGATGAATATGCAATTATGATGCCTTTGTCAGGAGATAATCTGAAGGCTCGTGATGTTGCTGAGCGTGCGCTTGGTGTGCTGCGTTCAGAGCCATTTAAGGTTTTTAATGAAGAGTTCCAGGTGCGTGCTTCTGTTGGGGTGTCTACTTTTCCTGATGATGGATCTGACCCTGATATTGTTCTTAAGAATGCTGATATTGCACTTAATCGCGCTAAAGAAGAGGGGCGTGATATAATTAAGGAGTATTCCGAGGACTTTGATAAGGCAGTCAAAGAGCGTTTCCAGATGTTGCGTGATTTGAGGGTCGCTCTAGAGCAGGATCAATTGCAATTATATTATCAACCTCAGCTTAGTTTGAAGACGGGCGAGATCATTGGTGCTGAGGCATTGTTACGATGGTGGAAGGCTGATAATAGCAAGCATGGCGGAAGTTTTATATCTCCTGCAGACTTTATTCCTATAGCAGAGCAATCTGGACTTATACTTCCTATTGGGAAGTGGGTTCTTGACTCAGCTTGTAGAACGGCTAAGGCTTGTAAAGATGAGCATGGTATAAATATACGATTTGCAATTAATGTGTCTGGTAACCAGTTTATGCAGGGCGATATCTGTAAGGATGTATTTGATATTCTTGAGGAAACTGGCATAGATCCAAAAATGATTGAGCTTGAAATTACCGAAGGTGTATTTATGGATGATATTAAGCGTACGGTTGATATTTTGAAAGATTTACACTCTTTAGGAGTGGAGCTAGCTATTGACGATTTTGGTACGGGGTATTCATCTCTATCATATTTGAGCCAATTCCCGATTGATCGTTTGAAGATAGACCAGTCATTTGTAAGAAACGCGCTTAATGATGATAATGATGCATCTATTGCCAAGACAATTATAGGTCTAGGACATTCACTTAATCTTAGCGTTATTGCTGAAGGCGTTGAAACCAAGGAGCATGAGCAGTTTTTGATGGAGCATGATTGTGATGAGGTTCAGGGATGGCGTTATTCCAAGGCTATACCGGCGGATGAATTTGTTGAGTTTGTTCATAATTATAATGGTAGTCTAAGTAGTTTCGATGAGTAAAGAATTGGGGTAACTTCTTTAACGAAAGCTACCCCAATATCTGAAATTATAATTTTATAAAAGTATTATATTACTGCTAGTGATCCATCATCTACTAGATCTTGAATATTAGACCCAGATAGATCAACATTAATAACAGCGACAGCTTGGAAGTCTTGCCCAGTACCGTCTCCGTTAACGCGTAATGTACTTGTGCCATCATCATTACTTGTGAATTTCACGAAGTCTACGATTGCATCATCCAATGCATCGTAACCTGTTAGTAATTGTGAAACATCAAGGGTATCACTTTCTACTGCAGTGCTAGTAAAGTCTAGAACTGTATCAACGCCGCCTATATCGGAGAATACAAAAGTATCGTCACCTAGTCCACCAATAAGGGTGTCGTTACCTTTGCCACCATTTAGCGTATCGTTGCCAACAGCATCATTACCTATTTCGTAATCTCCGTATAAGGTATCATTACCAACACCGCCAAAAATGGTGTCATTATCAGTGCTGCCGTAAAGGTCGTCATGTCCAACGCTACCATAGATGATATCATCGCCAGTATTACCAACTACAAAATCATGCCCTTGGTCACCATAAAGAGTATCTGTTTTTTGACCTCCATAAAGCTCGTCATGACCTTGCTGTCCATAGACGATGTCTTCATCAGAACCGCCATGTAAGTCATCATTACCAGGGCCACCATATATAGTATCTTCACCAGGGCCACCATGAACTAGATCAGCTTGAACTCCGCCATAGATAGTATCATTATCAGATCCTCCGCGAAGCTCGTCTTCTCCCTGACCGCCGAAGATAATATCATCGCCTGGGCCGCCGTGGACAAAGTCATCGCCGTTGCTTGCCACTATTATGCTGCTTTCGCTGCCGTCATTTATCGTGTCATCGGATTTTGTGCCGTATATATCTGCGGCTGCTAGGAAGGTATTGCCAAATGCATATTGTTCAAGTGATTTGCTCATAAGTTTACTCCAAAGTGAAAGTTAAGTTTTACTTAATATAATTTCTATCAGATGTATTTACAAATAGCAATTGCTTCACTTTATGTATGCGTGTAACTAAGAGTGATGAAAAAATTTATATATTCAAATAATTTAATGTCCCGAAAATGTGAAGCATTAAGGGGCTATGCGCGCATTCCTGGCGATAAGTCAATTTCGCATCGTGCCATTATGTTTGGTGCATTAGCGATTGGTGAGACCATTATTAGTGGTTTGTTGGAGGGGGAGGATGTCCTTCATACTGCGGAAGCTATGCGCGCAATGGGCGCAAAAATACATTATGGTGATGATGGTTTATGGCGCGTAAATGGCGTTGGCATTGGTGGTTTGCAGGAGCCTTCATGCGTTCTTGAGATGGGTAATAGCGGTACTTCTACGCGTCTTCTAATGGGGCTAGTTGGCGGGCATAACATTATTGCTACCTTTACAGGAGATGCCTCGCTGGTTAAACGTCCAATGAAGCGGGTTATTACTCCTATTGAAATGATGGGGGCGCAAGTAATGGCTAGGTCACATGATCGTCTGCCATTAACGGTTAAGGGTGCGGAGAATGCTCTTGCGATTGAGTATAAATTGCCCGTGGCTTCGGCGCAGGTTAAGTCTGCGATTATGCTTGCCGGTTTAAATGCCGCTGGGCGTACGACTATTATCGAAGATCACCCAACGCGTGATCATAGCGAGAATATGCTGCGTCATTTTGGCGTTGAGGTTGAGGTTGAAGAGCTAGAAGATGGCGGGCGCGCTATTCATGTGCAAGGGCATCAGGAATTACAAGGATGCGCGGTTGATGTTCCGAGTGATCCAAGCTCTGCGGCATTCGCGGTTGTGGCTGCTCTGATTGTAAAAGGTTCGGAGATAACGCTTAATAATATTTGTATTAATAAAACCCGCATAGGGCTTTATACTACATTGATAGAGATGGGCGCAGAT
>DAOWDF010000164.1 GCA_030639165.1 Alphaproteobacteria bacterium | reverse complement strand
TGTACGTGTCTGCCTGCGGATTTGTACCGATGTAGGGGTTAGCGGATCACCAGTAACCATCCATTCTGCACCGCTGGTGAAGACCTGCAAGTGCCTAGAGGAAAATACTCCGCGAATGGCATTGACCTGATCGGAGAGAATGGAAAACTCTATACCCTCATCGTCAAGGCCTGTGCCAAGATCAAAGTTAAACAAGTCACCTGATTTGGAGAACCATAAACGGTTGGGCAGGTCACGGCTCCCACCTATTACCAAGCGATCTTGATGGAACGCCACGGTTACGGGATAGCCTCTTGCTGCGCTAAATGCTTGCTCGAACCAGTCGATAGTGGCGTTGGTGTTAGGTAAATCCTCGATTACCGTTACAGTTACGACCGTTGGTGAGGAATAATCAGTGATAAGTACTTCCTTGCCCTGCACACGCATACGGCTATTTTCATGGGCGAGCGTGAACACATCGGCCGAAGCGGTAAGCGTTATGATGCCCGTAGTTCCGCTTGGAGTAAAGGTTACCTCGCTATTTGCGAATTTGAAATATGGCTGTTGCACTATATTTGCGTCGGTGAAAAAGCTCCAATCATCTAGCGTCCAAACGCCAGCCCCGCTCCGCACCAGCTTTTTAGGCGGCACATCAGGATGGGTAAGAAGCAACGTATCCGCGCTTTGCGTCCATGCTAGCTGTGATATTTGCGCGAATGTCCATGGCGAGGTAATGGTCGCCTCCTTAACACCTGCGGAATATACATCAATTTGCGCGTTAGTGATGACCAATAAAGCCGTTTGCTGAGTGTTGAACTCAAATGCTATGAGCTTGCCATCGCCTGCCACCGCGTCGATATAGCCTAAGCCAGCGCGGCGTTTTACTCCGCCTGTTGGGTTGATAAATACATTACGCAGTTGCAGAGCTCCATTATCATAGGCGCGTAAATCCCCGCGTCCCAGCAGCTCGCTCGACACTTCACCAGCTGTGAATGTCGTTTTCATATCTCTAATACGTGTCATGATTTTTCTTTCTTTGTTATTTAAAAACGTCGCACTTGCTCCGAGATTGCAGTCGCAATCTTTGATTTAAGAGCATGGCATTTGCCACGAGGATACGGTCGTATCCTTTTAGTTTAAAAAGCGCAAAATTATGTGCAAGCAGGCAGTCACGTGCTTTTTATTTTTGAACTACAAAAGGCACAAAAAAACCGCCACTTCTTTCAAAGGGCGGGGTTTTATAATTATGTTACTGGCCAAGTAACTTTACAAAGTAACTTCCTCTAATGGTACAAGCTTAAGATCTGGATCAACGGAAGCAAGGATAATGGTTGCGTATTCGGTTGGCATCTCAAATTTATCATTAACTAAACCGTGTTTTTTAAGAATTTCCGAAGCTGGCTCACCCACATCATTTACCATATCTGACATTATTTGTATTTGATAGTTGGCTTTTTCCCAAGCAAACTTAAAAACACAGCTACTTTGCTCCTCCTTTAAAACATCATAAACATCAAGTAATGCATCATTACTAACCTCAACACCATTTTTCAATACTGCCATAAAACTCTCCTGCTTTTATTAGTTATGACTAGAGAATATAGAGATACTGCCAAAATATGTCAAACACATTCAATCCCTCACAGTTATAAGTGTGAAATCTTCGATTTTGTTAGGGGTGTCTTGTTGAGCGTCGATTTGGCGGGCGCGCATATATTCTTTTTCTGCCATATTAAACATCGCCTCGGCGCGGGAGGTGTTCTCAGTCACTGGTATAGTAAACTCTGCCGATAAACGCATAATCAAAGCTTGGTCGAAATATGGCGGAAAGGCACTCTCATCTGGTCTAAAAATATAGCTCAAAATCACATCAGATGAGTTTGTATGCAAAGCTCCACCTGCGAGACGGTAATTAAGGCCGCGACCACGAGCGCCTGAGCCTGCACTTAATGCGCGCAAGAAGTCATTAGGCAAGCCAAATGCATAGGCATAATCTGCGATAGGATCGGTGCCTAGCTGACTAAGCGCTACTTGCCCGCTGGCGAAGCTCCACGCATATGCAGAAAGTAGAGCGTCACGGCT
>DAOWDF010000307.1 GCA_030639165.1 Alphaproteobacteria bacterium | reverse complement strand
TACAGGGCTTAATTCATCGCAATATATAGTGTTATATGCCGCAAAATATGGATCTGCATTCGCATCTAATGGTTGGAGAATGTTCAATGATACATTAACTACCAGTTATTTAGGGAACGCAGAGAATTTGGTAACAGTGCCAAATCTTCCAGAGCTTGGGTATCTTACTGAATTTTCATATGTATCTAGGGTTTGTAAGGAGGTTTATGAGCATTATGCTTTGCAGAGGAAGAGGGAAGAATTTGGATTCCCTAGCATTTTATCCCCTGATGAAGAAGTACATATGTATGCATTATGGCGGGGGCATTCAGAGGCTACTAATACTTTGAGAATATTGCCTAGCGCAAATTATGATGATTTACTAGCTGGTATGGATCCTGGTATGGATAATGTTACTTTTCGTTATGGAGTGCTTAATCCAGTTGCCTATACACAAGATCGAAATAATGTTGCGCCGATTTGTGGTGAAGTGAATTTGACACTGACAGACCCTAGGCCGCAAGCAGATGCAGAGCCAGGGCCATATTGGGTTCAAAGAGCTTATTTTGAAGTTATGGTTGACCTATGGCATGTCGGTAACTTTATATCCGAAGGGGGCTTAACATATACTGCCGTAGAAACTACCACGGATAATCGCCGACATGTTGAGGTCGCTCGCAGGCTGACCAAGGGGCTTGTTGAAATGGCATCTGATAATACTCCGCTTGATCGTGGCTATGTTGATAATATTAATGGAAGGGTTGATGAGTATTTAATAGGAATGATTCTAGGTTTAGCTGTTCCTGAGCAAGGCCTAAGCTTAAGGTTGCAAGATACCGTTGCAGACTTACCCATCCTTTATAGTAAGGGGTGGGCAGGTGCAGGTATATGGTATAACCGCGTTGCCGAGATGAACGGTACGTTAATGTCATCTACATATTCTGTGCCTTTAGTTAATTTATACCCATCGATAATGGAGAAGGTGGCTGCGGTTAAGGCTAAATATGACAAAGAAATTGATGACAATAAAAAATATGCTCCTACGGCTGTAGGTATTGATGGTATCTCACAACTTTTGGATGCTTCAGAAGGCTATGAATTTGCCAAGACTTTAAATCAAGCAAAATTTGAGTGGTCATCGGGCGGCCTGACAAAGGAAAAAATGACGGGTAATGCATTTTTGGATGCTATCTCATCTTTATTAGGGCTGGATGGACTTTATGATATGCGGAGGAATCCTGATGCACATCCTTTGGCTATGCTTGTTGGTATTGGGCGTTCCTTGGTCGAGAGCGCGATACGTTCCTTGGGTTATGCAACTATGGCATCAGTGTTTACTGCTGCTGGTGGTGGAGCGTTAGGGGGAGTTTCTGCACATTTCTTTGTTTCCATTGCGATGATGGGTCTGACTGTAGGTTTTATTCTATTCTATGTTGTGCCGTTTTTGCCGTTTATCTATTTCTTCTTTGCCGTTGGTGGGTGGATCAAAGGAGTATTTGAGGCAATGGTTGGCGCGCCGCTTTGGGCTCTTGCTCATATAAGAATTGATGGTGAGGGTATATCGGGGAGCGCCGCGATGAACGGTTATTTCCTTATATTTGAGGTGTTCTTACGACCTATACTTACAGTATTTGGGTTGCTGGCGAGTATCTCAATATTCTCTGCCCTAGTTGATGTCTTAAATTCTATATTTGATATGGTAGTTAATAATGTTGGTGGTTATGATATGGCGCAAGAGCTGTCGGTTCCTGCTGCGGAGTCAACTTCAAGATTTTTAAGGTCCAGAATTGATGAATTTTTCTTCACTGTGATTTATGCGATACTTGTTTATATGATCGGGATGTCGTCATTTAAGTTGATAGATACTATTCCTAATAATATTTTGCGGTGGATGGGGCAAACAGTTGCTACATTTGGTGATCAACGTGAAGATCCTGCACAAGCTCTGGTATCAAAAGCAACAGTTGGATCACAGCAAGCATTGTCAAAAATTGGTGGTGGTTTGCATGGTGTTGTTGGTGGCGCGGAAAAACTTGGTAAGTAATATAATATTTTAAAGATATGGGTGTATGGCTGTAACAGGAAAGAAAATTGTAAAATATAGCGTGTTGCCGGGGATATTGCCTCGTGTAAGCAGCTTTTTTAGATCTGGATTTTCTTTCTTTGCGGGGTTAATTGCGGTTATATATAGCAATGTAGGGTTATTACCCCCTAATCACGCATATTTAAACCCTAATAATTTCGGTAAATATGGTATTCGCCATGTGGTTGCACAGGCGGGAAGTAATCTTGTTTTTTCAAGAAATAATATTGATCAAATTATAATATATTTCACAATATTAATTGGCTTAGCTTTGTTAGCGTTACAGATTGTTTTTATGGGCGCCTCGATTATAACAAGCCCTGTTATGGCTAGCACTTGGTATAATATGTTTGTTGTAACCCCTGCTGGTCATACATCATCGCAAGATATTGCTTTTGTAGTTTTGGATAATGTATTTGGCATTATGTCTCTTTCAGGAACAGGTAGCGCATTAGGTTTTTTTAATAGCTGTATATCTGACCTTGGAACTGACTGTACTAATATAACTGGCGCTGTGACTAGTTCTCCTACTGTTTACCCAATGCCTATGCATCTTGCTTTGCATCAAATGCTTCATTTTTATACCATGGGAATAGCTTTTGTTGCTGGTCTGGTTATTATTTACTTTGTTGTTGCAATAGTAGGGGAGACTGTAACTTCAGGAACTCCTTTTGGTCGGAGGTTTAATAAGGCTTGGTTTATTCCGCGGTTAATAATGTTTTTTGCATTGCTTGCTCCGATAAGTATTACTGGAAATAATGCAGGGATTAATGTTGCTCAATTGATTGTTTTTTCCGTGTCTAAATTTGGCTCTAATATGGCGACAAATGCATGGTTGCAGTTTAATGATGATGCAACCGCAGCAACATCTACGTTTTTAGGCCATAGTCAGACCATGTTGTCATTCCCCAATATTCCCGAGGTTGGAGGTCTTACGCAGTTTATGCATGTGGTGCGTATGTGTATGTTTGCAGAGAAGGCGATAAATGGAATCGATGTTGTGCCTTATGTTGTTCGAGATCATAATGGCAGTACAGATAATGTAGTTATGCATGATGGAACGACAGAGACATGGGCAACTATGGGGGGACGAACAGAAGATTATTGGAGCATATATGAGCCAATTTATTTTGCTGATGTTGTAAAATTTTCCCGTTATAATGATGTTGTTGTGCGCTTTGGTCACCATAATCCTCCAGGGGGCAGCGTTAATGATTTAAATGATCCTCCCGATGCTTATGATAATGAATGGGGCTATGTAGAGCCTACATGCGGTGAGATACAATTTGAAATAACGTCGCTGGATCAATTTGTTATAGGAGGTGTTTCAAACGACGGACTTCAAGAAGTGTATTTTATCTTGATGGCTGATTATATTAGGAGTGATGCCACTAACCTTATGTTTGATACGACTGCTCTTTGCATGATTCAAGCTAGCTTGCCGTATGATGTGCAAAATGATTGTGTGGATACGGCGTATAGTGATACTGCAGGTAATTTTGATTTTACCTCAGATACAAAATGGATAACGAGTGAATCCGCGCGCGCGGCAATAGAGAGGTTTAACGCAGCTCTGAAGCTGGCTCTTGCTGGTGAGACTGTTGATTGGGGCACTTATAGTGTTGCTAATACAGGGATTATTAGCGAGATGAGGGCTGCGCTAGATGATCCTGCTTATAATAATAGCTTGATTATGCCGCCTGAGCTGCGGGAGCGTGGCTGGGCTGGAGCTGCTATTTGGTATAATAAGATTGCAGAAATTAATGGTATTATGGCTGCGGCAGTCCAGAATTTGCCTAAACCATTTAAATATCCAAAGGTTATGGAGCAAGTAGCTCATCAGCATAAGATAAATGATAGTAATTTATCATATACTGATCGTTTTAATCCGCGCCTGCAAGATGGCCAGCTTGCAAGATTACCACGACCTGGTGATCAAATTATTGCAGCAGTATTATATAATGACTTTAGTTTTTGGCATGAGCAGGGGATTCAGGAAACTGTTCATACGAAGCCAACAAAAAATGCCATTATAGATTATATTAATATGATATTTGGTACGCAGGGCTTGATTGATATTATAGAGAATAGAGGCGTTCATCCTCTGGCAATGCTTAGCTCTACTGGTAAAGGCATGGTTGATGCATCAATTAGGAATTTATTTGCTGGTGTTGTTGGTCAAGGTGTTGGTGATTTGCTCGGTGATAATTTCTTTGGGATCACGGCTAAAGCGGCTAGTGGTTTTATTGTTCAGCTAAGTTTGATTACTCTTTCTATTGGGTTTATGCTGTATTATGTTTTGCCGCTGATGCCGTTTATATATTTCTTTTTTGCTTTTGGTGGTTGGATTAAATCTATTTTCGAGGCAGTGGTCGCTATGCCGATATGGGCGCTTGCTCATATTAAAATAGATGGTAATGGTCTTCCGGGGCCGTTAGCTACTAATGGGTATTTCTTGTTGTTTGAGATATTCCTGCGGCCTACTTTGATAATATTTGGACTTCTTGCCAGTATTTCATTATTTTCGGCTCTGGTTAACGTGTTGCATGATGTCTTTCATATCTTAACATTATCTGCATCTGGCTATGATATGGAGGCGGAGGTCTTTGCTTCTCCTATTTTGGCAGGCGGAGCAGGAAGCGCTATGCAGTTTTGGCAATCGCCTATTGATGAGCTGTTTTATACTATTATTTATACAATTATTGTATATATGCTGGGTCTTTCAAGCTTTAAGCTTATAGATCAAGTTCCTAACAATATTATGCGTTGGATGGGTGTTACTGTTACTACATTTAAGGAAACCGAAGGTGACCCTGCTGGTGAAATGGTTAGCAAAATGTATAGGGTGAGCCAGATGACAAATGCGCAGATCACGCAAATGATTGCCCGTATGAAGGGGCAAGATTCAAGTTCTGTTTCGGATCAACTTCATCTCGGTGGGTAATTAATTTTCGGCTATTTTAGCTTGTTTTTTCGGGCGTAAATGCGCGAGTAGTACCTCGGTCTTGCCGCCGCCGCGTTGTATAACGCTTGCAAAGTCAGAGCGCTGTGTCAGGGACATGCTAACGCCTTCTACTATTATATCTACGACTTTATATTCACCGCTTTTCTTCTTGCGTACGCGCCAATCTACTTTTATTTTTGGACTATTATCAGGTGATAGAATTGATTTTACGATAGCGTCGGATTTACCCATGGCTCTGCTTGAGGTTATCTCCATTACCTGACCGTTATAATCATTAAAGCGCCTTGAATATACTTCTACGATCATATTTTCAAAAAGTGTTAGATATTCATCTTTTTCGGCTTCAGTGCTTGTTTTCCAATAGCGACCTAAAGAGAACCTTGCAATTGTCTTCATATCAAAGTTATCTTTTAACAAATCTTCAAATTTAGTTACGCGATCTTCTTCACCATTTTTGGTGCTTTTAAGGATATCAATACCTTCATTGGTTAGGTTAGAGATAAAATCTTTTGAACCGTCTGCCAAATTATCTGTGCTAACCATGATGATATTATGGTTTACAGTTATAGATGGATTTCCTTGAAAGGCGATAGCTGCGCTAGATGTTGATAGTGCAGCTATAACTCCAAGTGATAGAATAAGTTTATTGTTTAACAAAAGCCTCTCCTTTGGCTGTTTATATATATGTAATATAATTCGTTATTATGAGTGCTAAAGATACATTTTTATTCGTCATCTTCATAATAAGGAATTGCAGGGATAGAGCTACGCGCGTTATCATTTTGATCCCTGATTAATGCCTGACGATGTTGGTAGTAAGTGCTGCGCACTGCGGCATAGTAATC
>DAOWDF010000184.1 GCA_030639165.1 Alphaproteobacteria bacterium | reverse complement strand
GAAAAAGCAGATGAGCGATTGCGCCGTAAAAGTGATCGCGCTATGGCACGTAAAAGTGCGACTAAGCGGTTAAGATTACCAGGGAAGCTCGCCGATTGTAGCCGTGCAGATGCTAATGATACCGAACTATTTATTGTTGAGGGAGACAGTGCGGGAGGCTCAGCCAAGCAAGGGCGAAATCGTAAAACCCAAGCTATCCTGCCATTGCGCGGTAAAATACTTAATGTTGTTAGTGCATCCAGAGATAAAATTCGCGCTAATCAGGAAATTCAGGACCTTATACTTGCTTTAGGTTGCGGAGCTAGTAAAGATTTCAGTATGGATGCCTTGCGTTATGAACGCATAATTATAATGACTGATGCGGATGTTGATGGGGCGCATATTGCGGCATTGCTAGTGACATTCTTCTACACACAAATGAAGCCAATGATTGATGCAGGACATCTATATATTGCTCAACCCCCACTTTATAGGCTAGTTAGCGGAACATTAAGTGCATATGCGCGTGATGATGAGCATAAAGACAAGCTAATGAAAACCACATTCAAGGGCAAAAAAAATGTTGAGGTTAGCCGCTTTAAGGGTCTAGGTGAAATGCCAGCGGCACAGCTCAAAGAAACTACAATGGATCCAAAATCACGCGTTTTACTGCGTGTAACACTACCAGATGCACTAGCTAGCCTTTGCCTCAGCGAAGAAGAATTAAGCAATGGCGAAGAGCTAATAGATTCATTTTGCCCTGTTGATGAGTTAGTCGAGCGTCTTATGGGTAAAAATGCCGATGCACGCTATCAATTCATACAAAACAATGCTCAATTCGTTGAAGATATTGATGTTTAACAAATTTAAATACAAACTTTAAAACAATCAAATGAAAAAACTACTACTAACTTTTATAGTATCTTTAGTCGTAGTTTCTGCTGCGGCCTCTGCCTATGCTTATCTCGTATATATCCCCGATAAAATCGAAGTGAAAATGAGACAAGCCCTCAATGATTTAGGCATTAAGGAATTACAACTAGGTAAAATTGAGAGAAAAAATGGAGAGACCATATTCCATGATATTTCCCTCGATAGACTTGGCCTTAGTACAATAGGCAGCCTAAGTGTTAACAGCTCTATTACTCAATTTTTGTTAAATCCAGATAATGTAGGGAAAATTACAATTCATAACCTAAACCTTACTGGTGAATTATCCCAAAATTTCGTTGTAACCATTTCTGGCTGGACAGAGGGCAACGAATTTCTTAAAACTTTTCAAAATATTCCAACTAAAATGCTGGTTATTAAGGACTCTAATATAGATCTTTTATCAGATGATCTTGGCGGGATATCTCTTAAATATAACGCTCAAATAAGAATTCTAGATTCAGGTGATATAGATATTAAGGCACTGGCTAGAAGCAGGCAAAAAAGGCTAAAATTTCAGTCTAAAATTAATGCGACATTGTCAAATAATGGGGAGCTATCACTTAACGCTGATACCGATCAAATTTCCCTTACTTATGAAGACCTTGATATTAAACGTGGCAGCGCAGTAATTAATGTAACTCATTCACCTAACAGCGTCAGCCCGATAATATCAGTCGAATCTAATATTGCATCTATCAAGTGGAAAGGTCTCCCCCTACGAGATGTCCACGCAAAACTTAAAATGGATAGGGCTAGCAATATAATAATTGCTAAAGGCTCTACATTTGGAAATAAAAATGTAAGTTGGACCAGCAATATTAGTAAAATAGATGGGGCATATAAGTCCGAGACAATTATTACTCCAGATAAGTTTTCTGACCTAATATCATTCCTTAAAATCAATAAAAGGCTAAATAAAAAGACAAACTTCCCTGCTTTTATTCTGAACTCACAAAAACCAAAAATTTTTATTAATACTACGGTCAATAAATATAATAAAATTGACGGTGTCTTTAGATTTGTTAACTCAACTCCAAAATTCACAGTTAATGGCAATGTCTATTCCGATAAAGAAAAAAACTACATTAAGGGTGAATTTGCTGCCGGTAACGATAATATAACAGTAAGTAATGATAATAACTCTATGAGTTTTAATATCTCATCCTCAGGTAAGTTTGTAATTCGTAATATTAATAAGGAGGCTAAATTTGACTGGTATTTTGTTGCTAAAGCCGACGAAGGTAAAATTGACTTTGGAGCGACTAAGTTTTTGGATATAGCAGAGGCTTTTTCCTACAACTCCAACAAGCCTAAAAAGACAAAAAACTTCCTTCGTTTCAAGCTACCCTTAAAATCAGGCATAGAGCATATTGGAAAAGTTAACCTAAATATCTCAGATGAAAAGCTTCCCTTATTTAATACTATGCTAGTAAGGGTTTACGGCGGAAGCATTGAAACACAACACCCAATATCTTCAGCTGGGGCTATATCAAAACAAAATAAACTGATAATATCAGATATAAATCTATCCAACTTATTTCATGACATTGATTTTGGTAAGATATTTATATCTGGTAGGCTTGGTGGAGTTATTCCATTCAAAATAGATGATCAGGAAATAAATATAAATGGGGCTATATTACAAAGTCAGCAAAACGGTATCATAAAGATGACTGAAAATATGATTAAGTCATTATTCCCAAGTAATAGTGCTAAAGATCAACAGATAAGAGAAGCACTCAAAAACTATCACTATGATTTTTTTGAAATACGTCTTGATGGTGACCTAAATGATAGAGTCATGGTGAGCATAAATGCTAACGGTTATAACCCTGATACTAAGGATAAAGAACCAGTAGATATTAGCCTGCAAATAGAAACTCAAATTTCAAGGCTGTTTAAAAACCTCCTGAAGTAGATTCTAATGAAATACCTCCTAATGTAATAGTGTTTTTGCTTTTTATTTACGCTAGGCAGCCGAGGCAAGTAAAATTTTAGCGTATATTTATACGTGAACTTTACGAGACCGAAGGATAACGACGCGTAAGTGAAAATGAAAAGTACTATTAGGGGTAGTCGCAGTGGTCGAAGGTAACCTTAGCAAAGGATTTTGCTCCAGAGGTAATTGTAAAGCGGTATTCTTTATCTTTTATCACCATAGAATGATGTATAGGCAATAACCCATCTTTTACCTTAACATCCTGCCCATTGGCCTTAAAACTAAGAGACACAGGCTTACTAGGATCAAACCAAGCCTCATTATTACCCTTGTTATTTTTGGAGGAAACGCCCTCACCATATATAGATATTACCCTATTTATAGATGCCATACTGCTAGGGCCACTATAAACCGGAGTTTTAATAACAAAACGCTTGCTATCGGGATCACTACAATTTTGCGGTGGCCTTGCCGATAATATGACAGAGTGCAAGCGCTCCACACCAACGCCCTGCTCTATCTGTTTTCTAACCAGATCTACCAGATTACGCATTTCACCATTAGGCAATATATCCTCATATTCTGCCTTTAATTGCCCCAAACGTACATTAGCTGTTTGCGCTTTAGCTCTTAAATCAGTAGAACTATTTTCAAGATTTTCATTCTCTGTACTTAAAATCCGTTTTTCTTCTTGTAAAATATATATATTTTGCTGTGAGCGTAATCCTCCAATCCAGTATCCAATAGCAAATATTACAAAAAGAAAAAATATCAGAGTAATTATACTGCTTGTACGCCGCGCAGTACGTGCTCTGTATCTATCATTTGGATTATATGGAGAAAAGCTCATATTAATTAATAACCATATCTAGGAAAGACCGAAATAATATTTAGCTACAAAAATATATGCAATCCAGATGATAATAACAAGAGGTATACCTGCCTTCATAAAATCTCTGAATTTATATTGCCCTGGGCCCATAACGAGCAGGTTAGTCTGATAACCTATAGGAGAAGCAAAGGAACAATTTGCAGCAAAAACAACTGTAACGGCGAATATATAATTTATATCAAATTTCAAATCTGGCGGTACATCCACATGAGATGCAAGATTCATCGCTATCGGTGTAAATAGTATGGCGCAAGCATTGTTAGTCAAAATATTAGTAGTTATTGCAACAATAATGAATAACAACGCCACCATAAATAATAAGGAATCAGAGAATGACAAATAGATAATTAAACTTGCAATATAATCCGCTCCACCTGTAACTTGTAAGGCTGATCCTAAAGCGAGCATAGAGCCAACAAGCAAAAATATTTTTCTGTCGATTGCCCGTGTTGCTTGCCTAATATTAAGGCAGCCAACCCCAATCATAGCGACTGCACCAGTAAATGCAGCAACAGGAATTGTTAATATCCCCAGTGCTGCGCTAGTTATTGTTGCAAGGAATATTAAAATCGCAATTGGAGATTTTGCAGGAATAGGAAGCTCTCGCTTAGATCCTGATAATACAATAAAATCATTATTACGACGCACATTATTTATACTGTTACGCTTACCAGCGACTAATAAAACATCTCCAGCCTCCAGCCTTATTCGACCTAAACGCCTACGCACAACACGCGCGCGCCTTTGTATTCCAAGTACAACCGCGCCAAAACGCTTGTGGAAATTAATATGGTCTATAGACATATCAATCATACGTGATGCAGGAGGCACCATAATTTTAGCCAATATCCGTGTTTCTTTATTTTTTATTGCGGAAGACGTTTTATCACCTTCATCCTTATCACTATCCCTTGATATAACCTCGGCTTCTTCCTTTGACAGCAAAAACCCTGGATATTTAGCAAGCAAATCACCCAATGTCTCACGGGTCGCTGCAACGATAAGAATATCCCCACTATGTACTCTATGCCCCTTAAACGGGGGAAGAATTAAATGCCCTCCCCGCTGGATAAGCTTAACATTCATATCCTTTAACTGTTCAAATTTACCATCAATAGACTCTGCGCCTATAAGCTTACTTTCCTCATCAATATCCAGTTCCGCAACAAATTCAGTCTCCGTCCCGACAAGTTCATCAGTGATAGATGCGCGGTTAGGCAAAAACCTTGGTACAACCAGCAAAACATAGATAAACCCAACACTTGCAAGCATAGCCCCCGGAATAGCAAAATCGAAAAATCCCAAAGGATCATAGCCAATTTCAACCATAGTACTAGAAACAAGCAAGTTCGTAGATGATCCCACTAATGTAGTCATTCCGCCCAAAATAGCTGCATAGCTAAGTGGCATCATTATTCTACTTGCAGGTGCTCCAGCGGTTTTAAGAACCACCTGCAATACTGGAATAGCAATAATAACCAACGGCGTATTATTCATAAAACCGCTCAAAACAGTAACAAATACTAAAATTGCAGTTACAGATAACCAAACAAGTTTTTTATTATTAAATACAAATAAATTAGTCAATAAACGCAAAGAATCGGTATGAATAAGCGCCTGCCCCATTACCAATAATGCTAAAACAGCGATTAGTGACGGGTTTGCAAACCCAGAAAGTATTATCTCAGGATCAAGTAAGTTTTTATTATTTTCATCCGTAATAGAAAATACTTGGCCATATAACAGTAATATTGTCATCAGCATTATGCTAGTGACTTCAAGTGGCATTTTTTCGCGTACAAATACGTAAATAGCTGCTCCTGTTAGAAGCAGCATAAACCACATATGGAAGTTAGAATCTAT
>DAOWDF010000318.1 GCA_030639165.1 Alphaproteobacteria bacterium | reverse complement strand
TTTTCACGCACTTCCTGAAATAACCGTGATGACATTCCACCGCCTAATAATGTTGCAAGTGTTTGTGCAGCATAATATTCGTCATCTACTACTGATACACCCTCAAAGCCTAATATTATATGGCTTTGCTCTAATTCACGTGCCTCGCGAATCTCTCCACCAGTGTAGTTTGCAGAAGATTTTTTATGGGGCTTATCACTCGGAAGATAATTGAATTTTGCTTCGACTTCCTTGATAAATTCATCATGATCGAAATTACCACTGGCGCAGACAACCATATTTGATGGCGTATATAATCTCTCCACATAGCTCATCAAAGTTTCACGGCTCATATTCTCGACTATTTCATTTGTACCGAGTATTGGCGCGCCAAATATTTGCTTTGCATATGCTGTCTCATAATAATTATCAAAGATAATATCATCAGGAGTATCAAAGCACATACCTATCTCTTGCAAGATAACGCCGCGTTCGCGTTCTATCTCGTCATCTGGCATGGTAGAGTTCTGAACAATATCAGATAGAACATCGAGGGCTAGCGGCAGATCTTCCTTCAAAAGATGGATATGATAACTAGTAAGTTCACGGCTAGTATAAGCGTTAATATGACCGCCTACATTCTCAATAACTTGCGCTATTTCCAGAGCATCACGGTTTTTTGTGCCTTTAAATAGCATATGCTCAACCATATGCGCCGCGCCGTTATAGCTCATTTCCTCATTACGAGTGCCAACGCCCACCCATACGCCTACAGCAACGCTTTCAACTGATGGAACATAGTCGGTGACAACCCGCAAACCATTGGGCAATGTTGTAATTTTTGGTTGTGTCATTTAAGAAACCCTTGAATGTTGCAATACAAAATTCTGCATAATGTTTAGATCATTTGGTTGCTCGCTCATAAATTCTTCACGGGCGAAAAGATCAGCGAGATGATCAGGCAATTCTGGGCGAATGCCGATGGCTTTTTCAATAGCATCAGGGAATTTTGCTGGATGAGCTGTGGCGAGCAGCACTACTGCTCCGCTATTTTTCTCCGCTGCTATTGCCTTTGCCCCTGCCATACCTGTGGCTGTATGCGGATCGAGGATATAGTTACACTCATCGTAACATTCCTTGATAAGCTCTAAAGTTTGCGCATCATCGGCTCTGGTTGCTATGAATTTACTGCGCGCAGATTGCAGCAATCCATGATTAACTTTTATGCTGCCGTTATCTTTAAACTCATTCATGAGGGCGGATAATTTATTGCTATCGCGGCCTAATAATTCAAAAAGATAGCGTTCAAAATTACTGGAGATTTGGATATCCATAGAAGGGCTAAGCGTAGCGTAAGCTTCCCCCATACTCATTTCACCGCTTTCAAAAAAGCGCGTCAGGATATCGTTTTTATTGGTTGAAATACAGAGTGTTTTAATCGGCAAGCCCATATTACGCGCGCAATTTGCTGCGAAGACATTGCCAAAATTACCTGTAGGCACAACAAAGGATACTTCTTTTTCTGGCGCGCCTAGCTTGGAAGCACTGGCGAAATAATACACGATTTGCGCCATAATCCGCGCCCAGTTGATAGAGTTCACAGCAGATAGATTAACCTTGCTGCGGAAATCCTTATCGTTAAACATGGCCTTAACCATATTCTGGCAATCATCAAAAGTTCCATCTAGAGCTATATTATGCACATTAGGAGAGTTAACGCTGGTCATTTGCTTGCGCTGAACATCGGAAACTCGCCCCTTAGGGTGCAGGATAAATATATCGATATTATCACAAGATTTACAGCCCTCAATCGCGGCTGAACCAGTGTCACCGCTAGTAGCGCCAACAATAGTCACGCGCTCATTACGCTTTTTTAGTACGTGATCGAACAAACGGCCAAGCAATTGTAATGCAACATCTTTAAACGCAATAGTAGAGCCGTGGAATTGCTCCATAATATAGATGCTACCGCCCTTATAATTTTCCAAATGATGCAGAGGAGTTACATCTTTATGGCGGAAAGTGGCATAGGTTTCGGTGATGATGCGCTTAAAATCTGCGCGGTCAATCGAGCCTTCCACAAACGGATACATAACGATTTCTGCTATTTCTTGGTATGACTTACCCTTGAGAGAAGCCACATCAATTTGCGGCCAGCTTTCTGGTACATAAAGACCTCCATCGGGAGCAAGACCACTCAATAGCACTTGTTCGAAAGTTTGAGGATCTCCGCCTCCGCGTGTGGAAATATACTTTATCATGAGGCTAGTTTTATGCGCTTTTATTAACCAAGTCAATAAAATGCTTATGCATTGGTGAAGGGTAATCTTTGGTTAGCTCAGGATGGAAAGTGCTAACGATCTTACTACCCTTTTGTAGCCATACTGGCGCGCCATCATATTCAGCTAGAACTTCAACATTATCTGCGCTATCCGTGACAAGCGGTGCGCGAATGAATGATACTTCATAGTCATTAATTTGCGCGTGATGGCTTTCAAGCTGCCTGCCATAGCCATTGCGCTGAATTGTAATTGGCAGCACTCCAAATGATTTCTGCTCTGGATTAGTGACTTTCTCAGCCATTAAAATAGAGCCAGCACATATACCCCAAACTGGTTTTGTCGCGAACTGCTCGGTGAGAGCGTCCCAAAGCTCAAACCGTTCGATAAGTTTGAGCATGGTTGTGCTTTCCCCGCCGGGGAGAATTAACGCATCTACACCACCAAAATCTTTTGCCGTTTTAACCGCCGCGTACTCCGCACCACACGCCTCGATATGAGGCTTGTGTAAATCTACCGCCCCTTGTAGGGCAAGCACGCCGATTATTGGAGTTGAGTTAGTTATTTTAAACCTCTGGTTCTTTCGGTTTTTCTAAAATATCAATAAATACTTGCTCTTGCATTTGAGGAGCCATTCTCATTCTAATTTTATTATTTATTTTTTCAATAGGTGTAATGTTAAAATTTAGATACTGGTTAGGATTGAAATCGCTTGCTTCAAAATTTGTGAAGCTTCTGGAATCTTCAAAATGCACTGCGTTATTGGCAATAGCAACTAATTTACTATCAAATTTTGAATATTGTTTTTTATCTGCAGTCGTATTTGTATGAACTATGTTGAATTGTGCGCCGTCATTAGTTTGATTAAATTCTACACTTAGCCCTGTATCTCTAGCTGTATTTTGTAAAAAAGCTTCTAGTAATTTTGTATCTGTTATCATGTTATATATTCCCGCAATGTTTTTATATTTATGCGGGGGAATATGCATAACCTAACAAGTTATGTCAAGATCATAGTGCCTTATTATTTTTAATAAAACCCATTTCAATGCATTTCCTTATTTTACTCTCATAGAATCTACTGATATGCGGATTACCTTCATCATAACATCCGTAAGTATTATTAACTTCCATGCATTTAACTTGATAGTAGTGACAATTTTCTTCCATTGCATTTTTAGAATCAACATTATTAAGAATATAAACGATAATAAATATGACTGCTGAAAAAGCATATAAAATATTTTTAGGTATTAATATACGCAAAATTAAAGATATGAAACCTAATCCAATAAGCGCAAGAATAGCTAACCTAAGTGTACTTGAGTAAGAAACAAGAAGCCCAACAGCCATAATATACATAAGTATCCACGACAAAACCCCAGAAATAATTAACTTTATAATTAATTTAGGGGCTGTCCTAGCTAACTAGTTTAAATATTGTTTAACCCATTGTCTTAGTTGTGCTAACTGGTCTGTTGGGTCACTGTTGTTAAATCTCCATTCGCATTGCTTCAAGAATAGCTGAAAATGCTTGGCAGGAACACCATTAAATTTACGCATGTGGCGCTTGGCTTGATTCCAAAAGTTTTCAATTCCGTTGATATGATTATGCTTGTTTGCAAACAATTTTGAGTGGTTAATTCGGTAGT
>DAOWDF010000124.1 GCA_030639165.1 Alphaproteobacteria bacterium | reverse complement strand
GGTATAAACTCTGCTGGTAGATATCCGACTTCATCGATATAACCAGTTATGCAGAGTAACCTAAGGGAATTAAAATATGCTTCTTTCTCTGCTTCAGATAAATCATTCCATTCTAACTTAAGCCTATCAACACCTTCAGTGGATGATAGTTCGCTCTTAATATCAGACGGAAGCGGTAATCTTTTAATAGCTTCAATAAAATCATTAGCATTCATTGTAAAGGCTCCTTTAACTAAAACAGCTCCGAGCGCAATTGCTCTGGAGCTGAGATGTTTAGAACCGTCCAACGAACGGCGCAGCGTATTTACGCTGGGCGCTATTGTATTTCGCTGCCATCTCAACAAATGAGAAAGCAGCATCATTGCTAACGGTCTGATGCAAAGACCGCGCTGGAGAGGTTCTAACGACTCGAAGTTCTAAATTAGAACTCTGTAAGTGATACTAGGGAATAAGGTGGAATCCGTCAATGGGATATGATTTCAAGCTTAGTATGTGAGCTTTTCTATAGCTTCTTTGAGCGCAGGTAGGTGCTCGGTGCTTTGGTGGTTGTATATGGCTTCTGTGACACCATCGGGTTCGTGACCTACAATTACCCTAACATCATGGTTATCAACTCTAGCAGCTCTTAATTTTGTAATAACGGTATGTCGTGTGCTGTGTAGTGACTTTGCCTTGCTTTTGATCTCTAGCTTTTCTAGTAGGTTGTTGCTAAACCATCTTGTGAGCTTTCTACCCCATCCGCTTCTATCCTCGTAGGTTAAGGAATAAAGTAAACGCAAGTCCTTGCCCTTCATACGCTTAACCTTGGTCACATAATCTAAAAAGCCACGCTCTATTAATGCGGAGTGCACAGGCACAAGCCTTTTGGCTGCTTTTGATTTAAGTTGTTTAGTTTCGCCTTCATCGGTTATATTAAAATACCAAATTTTAGATGCGGGGTCTTGTATAATATCATGAGGTGTTAGGCTTGCTATCTCATTCCTGCGTGCACCAGTGTAAAGGAATATTAGCGTGCTCCAATACTTCATATCATCGTTGGCTAGGCCGTCTTTGCCTTTGTCTAGCTCAGTAAATATTAGATTAAGGTCGCGCTGGTTAAATACTTCGCGTTTGCCATGTTTAGTATAGTTTAATTTCATGCCTACAAATGGGTTTTTGTCTACATAGCTGTTGTTCTTAGCCCAGTCGATTAGGGCTATAAAGTAAGTTATGTATTTATTTACGGTGGCAACGCTGAAGCGATCCAAGCCTGTTATATTTAATTGTTTCGTTAATGTAAGGTGTTTTGTCGCTGCAAGCTTGCCACGGTTTTTAGGGGTTTTAATTAGACATTCTTTAACGTAGCGTGCCTTTGCGCCATCAAGTTTAGTTATTGGGTAGTCCTTCCCTAGCAGCTCTGTTATGTAGTCTAGGCAGGCTTTTTTATCCTTGTAACTACTGGGCTTAATTGTACCTTTAGTTTCGGATAGATATTTACCTATAACATGGGATAGGCTGTATTCTAGTTTATGGTTGTGGGTTGTTGCTCCATTGTTATGGGGTATATTATCCCATAGGCTGCCATCTATTGCTTTTTTATTGTAGGATAGTATCTCTTTACTGTTGTCCAATAAAGAATATTTTTATGCAGATTTGAGCTGATTGTATTCCTTGCTTCCAATATCAAAGTCTAAGTTATTATCGTCTATAATAGATTTTATTGATTTGTGCGTGTGCCTGTCTTCTTGTTTATCGCCGAGGTAATATAGTTCGTATATATCATCAAAGCCACCTTCTATTATATCGTTTAGCTGTTGAATGTTATTATTTATGTTGGTGATTTGCTGTTTGGATAATGTTCCATTTTTTCTTATATCCTCTTTTCTGCGATTGAGGATGTTTGCGTAGTACTGTTTTGATAGTAGCATTAATTCTGAATAGTCCATGAGTGCAAAGTCTAACCTGTTAATTAGTTCAGTGCTATGATATTCCAACGCCTTAGCTAAATACAAGGCTTGTTTGGGGCAACGTGTTCCAAGTGATATGCTGATACGCTTAGTTTTGCCATTGTGTTTCATGGGGAGGGGGTAGCGGAAGTAATAAATACTATGTCTTGATTTAATCAAGTAGCTTGGGTTTAGCATATCAGGTCACACCTTGCGGTTACACCGTATAATCTGCTGGCTAAGTGCCTTGAAATAAAAGGGTATTGAAGTAAATGGTAGCGAAGGGCAGATTTGAACTGCCGACACATGGATTATGATTCCACTGCTCTAACCCCTGAGCTACTCCGCCACGTAAGATATTACATAGTAATACAGGGTCAATCCTAAGATCGAAGGCGTATATGGCCTATTTTTTGAGTTTTTGTCAAGAGTAAGCTTGATATAAAATATAATTTTAGCTGGTAGCGTTAATCCAGCCACCGCCGATCATTCTTTCATTGATATAGCAAACGGCAGCTTGGCCACAAGCTATGCCGAAATGTGGCTTATTCAGGTGGATTTGTGCGCCATTATCGCTGATAATTAGTTTTGCCTCAGTGGGTTTCATTACCGAGCGGAATTTAACCATTACATCTATCGGTGCATCAGTGTTGAAAGTGGTAAGCCAATTGCAATTTTTAAGGGTTAAGATTTCGCGTGCAAGGGCGGATCTTGGCCCGACAATTACTTGGTTTTCAGCTGCGTTTATTGCAATGACATAGAGAGGATCGTTATTCTCTGATACGCCTCCGCCAATGCCAAGTCCTTTGCGCTGTCCTATTGTATAGTGGATTATGCCGTCATGTTTGCCAACCTCGCGGCCATCAATATGAATTATTTCACCAGCTTTTTCTGCTTCTGGATGGATTTTTTTGACTATTTTTGTGTAGTCGCCATTAGGGACAAAGCAGATATCTTGGGAATCTGGTTTATCGGCATTTAGCAGGCCTAAGCGCTGCGCATGCTCACGTGTTACGCTTTTACCCCATTCGCCCAAGGGAAAGCGCAGGAAGTCCAGTTGTTCTTGCGTGGTTGCGAACAGGAAATAGCTCTGATCTTTGCCCGCATCAATGGCGCGTTTTAGGTATGCGCTGCCATCTGCATCCGTGGCGCGCTGTATGTAGTGGCCTGTTGCCATGCAATCGGCGCCAAGATCACGAGCTGTTTTCAGGAGGTCGCGGAACTTTACAGTTTGGTTACAGGTAACGCACGGAATAGGGGTTTCGCCGCGTAAATAGCTGTCGGCGAAATCTTCGATCACGGACTCGCGGAAATTGCTTTCGTAATTAAGTACGTAATGTGGGAAGCCGAGGGTTTCCGCTACGCGCTTGGCGTCATGGATATCTTGTCCTGCGCAGCAAGTCTTGGAAGTTGCCTCAATAGCTTCGCCATGGTCGTAGAGTTGGAGC
>DAOWDF010000073.1 GCA_030639165.1 Alphaproteobacteria bacterium | reverse complement strand
GATCTTGGTTTTGATTTTTTAGGGTTGACGCCTTTAGTATCACAGGCTGAAGATCCTTATTTTGATGTATCAGTAGGAAATAATGAGGCAGTTCGCATTACGATAGGCCCTAGTGATACTGAGGTTGATTTATTGGCAAAGTTAAATGCTGTTAATGGTTTGATTGCACAGATTGATACTGATGGGTTTTTATCTATGCGTGGGGGAAATAGTTTTAGTAACCCTGATTTTGGCGGCGATATTTTGATAATTGGTGGTGCTAACACTATTAGTGGGGCTTCTTTGGGTGGCACTGCTGCAGGACGTGCTTCTTTAGATGATGGTGTTAATATTGCTCAGGCTTTATTTGGCACATATAATATTACTGGTACCATTATAGAGGAATTTTCTCCGGTTACAGATATTGAATATCAATCTGAAGTGGAGCAAGGAAGCGGGGTTTTTGTCGCTTTTAGGTCAGAATTCTTGGGCCCTGATGCTTCTATAAATACTGGCATTGCATCTTCATTAACCATTAAAGATTATTCGCAGAAAATAATAAGCCAAGCTTCGCAAGAGTTAGCTTTGGTTAATTCTAGGGTGGGGGATGAGCGCTCTTTGCAGGGATTGTTAAAACAGCAAATTCTTGACGATTCTGGGGTTAACCTTGATGAGGAGCTCGGCCATTTGATCGTTGTACAAACTTCTTATGCTGCATCGGCGCGAGTAATTAATATTATTAATGAAATTTTTCAAGAATTATTGAACGTAATTTAAAGTTTTAGAGAGGTAAGATAAATGACAGGTGTATCAACATTAGGGCAAGCGTTAAGGCAAATAGAGAATTTAAATTCACAGCAATCTCTATTTTCTGATCTTTCAACGCAATTATCAACGGGAAAGAAAACGCAATCATATTCAGGATTGAATACTGATGCTCTAATATCTGTTCGTTCACGAACAGAGTTATCATCCTTAGATATATATACGAATAACATTATTCGTGCGGATACAAAAATTGCTATTACGTTAACATCAATCGAAGAATTTCAGGCGCAGTCAAAGAATTTTTCATCAACATTAACAGGGCTTTTGCAAGCTGGGAATCATCAGTTAGGGCAAGATGTACGTTATGATGATCCTGCAACTCCTAATATTGTGGAAGATACAATTGTTGGCAGTACATCTACAAAGCTTGATGCTGATTTTACGTCTGTAATTAATAATGCCAATAATTTATTTGATTTCTTTGGTGAGCTCATAAATATACAAGATGGTGATCGTTATTTACTCGCTGGAGCGGATAGTTCGGAAAAACCATTTACCGATAATGGAACATTGGATGCGGCGCTTAATACATTAATTACACGCTGGAAGGATGGGTTAATTACTACAGATGATTTAATTGCCGATTTAACGGATGGTAGCGCTCTCGCAGGGAATCCTGATGCGATTACTGATTCTACTATTGGTTTTTCTGCATCATTAAGTAATGGGACGGCGGGTGATGTCTTTGTTCGCGTGGATGATAATTCTGAAATCAAATATACAACTTTAGCAAATGAGGATAGCCTTAGAAATATAATGGTTGCCTTGGCGGTTAT
This sequence comes from Alphaproteobacteria bacterium, assembly GCA_030639165.1. Lineage (GTDB taxonomy): Bacteria > Pseudomonadota > Alphaproteobacteria > Micavibrionales > Micavibrionaceae > UBA1672. Next base: position 6,650 of record DAOWDF010000073.1, on the reverse strand, counting down.
GAAGAATGAAAATTTACCGCCTGTAGTTGATGTCTATGAAAGTGGCGTTTATCCAGCAGTTCCTGATGCAAAAGGTGCTCCTGGAGCTACTGCAGAGGAACAGAAAGATAATTTTTATAAATTATATAATGCGATAACGGCAATGGTGGTTAATTCTATTGATGAGATTGATGAGGTTAGATTCCGCGCAGAGATTGTACGTGTACAGATGAGTGAAACTAAAGAATCACATAATGACCAGCGACAGCTTTTGTTAAATACAGTGAGTAGTATTGAAGATGTAGATATAAATGAGGTTGGGGTTAAGATTACAGTCTTGAGAACTCAGCTAGAGGCGTCTTATCAGGTGGCTGCAATGACACAGGGGCTGAGTCTAGTAAGGTTCTTGTAGTGTCTGAGTTTAAATTGAAGTTGATATATTATTTTTTACCTACATGTAATTCGTAGGATTCTTCTTCAATTATATAATATTTAGGTGCATTTCTTAAGCCTTTGGAGAACAAGATACTAACGGCATTTTCAAAAGTACCGCTGATGAATACATCTTTATCTAATTTGTATTTTTTGGTGGTTGACCATTTAAATAATACTTGTTCTTCCTCACTCCATTTATCTAATATTTTTTTAAGATTGGCACCTTGTTTAGCTTCCCATATTTTGATGTCATTGGATGGTTTATCGCGCAAGGATGGTGCTTTATTACTATCATTTTTTGGGGTGGAAGTCGGAGTGATTATCTTAATTTTTGGCTCTGGAGTGTCTTCTTCAGATATTTCTATTATTGCAGTTTCTTCAACTTCCTGTGATAGGGGTTGTTCTATTTCTGGTTGGGTTGGGGTTAGTGTAGAAACTTTTTCTTCTTCTATAACAATAGCTTCTTCTGGAGCTTTTTCTTCTTCTAGTATTGTTGAGAGTTCATTGTCTAAAGATGGTTTTTCTTCTTCTATTAATACTTCATGATCCATCCATATAATATCATCTATATTTGATGGGTTTTTTTGTTCGGTAATTACAGCATCTGCATCATTATTTTGGAGTGTAGTATTTTCAATTTTATTAGCAGGAGTAAAAATTAACTCTTCTTGCTGGTGTATGCCAATAGGAACTTTTTTTTTTACTTGTTCTGGTGAGGCTTCTTCTTCTGCGGCAGCAGGGGGAGATATAGTTACTGGCGCACTTTCTGCTTCAATTACTTCGTCTAAGACCTGCGCAGTTTTAACAGTTTTTTTTTTAGTGAGCGGCTCTTGTAGATCAATAATTGTGGCTTCAGCAGTTTTATCTAGCTTCAATATAATTTTTTTGCCTTTTATTTCAAATGTAATATTTAAAGGTGCGATGGCATCTTTAAGTGTCTCATTCCATGGTCTACCACCTGTCCATGAAATGTTATCTCCAGCATTTACATTGTCTCCAAAGGAAAATGCATATTCAGCAGGAACTATTTGGCGCAGAGCTAGGGCAAGAGGCATATCTGACCCAAAGCCCTCTATGATATTAAATGTTTCAGGAGTATTCCAATTAACATTTTCTGCTGGAGTAGTGGGCTCAATTATTATTGCATCATTTTTTTCTTCGGCGGCAACTTCAACATTGTCATGGGATAGAACAACGGCTTCTGTAGTATCGGTTATTTGTTCTTCATTACCTTCACCTATAGGAAATAGGTTGACCTCAACGGAGTTTTCTTTTTGCTCTTTGTTATCGTCATCTAAAGGAAATAGGCTTAATTCAGGTATGATTATTGCCTGCTCTTCGGTGTCATCAACTAAAGGGAGAAGCTTAATTTCAGGGGGAGTTGTTTTTTGTTCTTCTGCAATTTTGATATTTTGTGGCGCCTCTGGGGTTTGCTCTTCTGTAGTCTTGATATTTGCAGGTGTTCCCACTGATACATTATCTATTGCTTCTAAAGGTTTAGGGGTTATTGACGGAATTGCTGCTGTCTCTGGTTTTACTTCTTCTACTTTAGGAGGATTCCATTCAAATCCAGCGTTTGCCAACGGTATGGTAAAAGTTGTAAATGCGATTACAGGCAAGCATGCTGACAATAGAAAATGATTATATTTAAAAGACATTTTTTCTCATTCCTGAACTAGAATTAATGATTATATAAACGCAGAAGAACTATTAGTGGGATATGCAAACGAATCCTATGTATGTATAGGATATATCTGCAATTGTTATAATTCAAGTATTAACTACATTAGTCTGTGATAGTTAAATATTAGCCGTAATCTATAAATTTGTGGTTATTTACACTGATCTTTCCAGGTCTGTCTCTTCCTATTATCCAGCATCGTAATGCACGTATGGCAGCGGGAAAAGTTAGGCCTTTATTCTCAAGGAATTTAAAAATATAGAATATAAGGAATGATAATATAAGAGTTGACCACCTTAAATAAAGGAGCCAGACAGGTATAAGAAAGGCTACGCGAGCATCGAAGCCGAGAAAGCGAATTGTACGCATTGTGTCGCGCCAATGCCAATTCATCTTGGCTTCTAAATTGTCTAACTCTTTCATGTTATATTCCTGTTTATTTTTCTTGGCCTTGTATCTTACAAGTCTAGCATTAAATTATAATTAATTCTATTGCCCTGTGCTGGAAGATAGCGCGAGATAGTTATGCCTATCAATTAGCCCGCCTTCAAAGGCAATCTCTGCGGAGCGCCCCATGTTCTGGCCATATTGCGGTATCATACGTTGTATTTCATTTTGCCATTTGGTGAAGTGCATATCCATTAATTTTTCACGTACTTCATCTGGGAATTTCATCCATTCGCGAACGCCACATCTGCCGCCGCCGATGCGTTCTACTAGTGCTTGAGTTACAACAAGGCGTAGTGTTTCAATTAATGCTAATGCGCGCTCTTCTCGCTCTTCCATCTCGTAGGTTGATAAAAGGCGCTGGATTGTGTTGGCAACGCCGAGTGTATGCACTGTTGTATATACTGTATGTCCAGTTTGTGCGGCCTCAATAGAAGCGTTGATTGTCTCACGGTCTCGAGATTCTCCAACAAGAATAACTTCTGGTTTACGTCTCAACGCGTTTCTTACTCCGTGAGCAAAATCAGGTAAGTGTCGGGGTATTTCAGATTGTGAAACCAGTGATCTTGGGCTGTGTATGTTATCATAAACATATTCAATAGGGGCTTCGTAGGTAAGCATTTTGCCACAGCCACGCGGGCGTTCTAAAATCATGCGGTTACCCGCTGCGAGTAAGGTTGTTTTACCAGATCCGGTAGGGCCTGTAACAATTATTAGCCCTTGGCGTGGAGACCAGCATTCCTTTATTTCTTCCTCAATGCCGAGTTCTTCCATGGTGGGCGGCTCGCTGGGCAATACACGCATAGTTATTTGTGCGCCATCACGGCCTTTGGAAAGTATGGCGGTGATGTTTACACGAAAGCGAATGCGTGTATAGCGATCGGGCCTTATTTCATAGGAAACATCAAGGTCTTTTGCGGAGGCAAGCCTTGCCCAAGCTTCTGGCCCATATATTTTTTCAAGAAAGACAGACATATCGGCCGCGTCAAGAGGTCGGTATGTTCCGGGATATAGATGCCCAGAAATTTCATTATATACTGGGCGTTCGCTTTGTATGGTTACATCAGATGAGTTTTGCTTAACACACCATAAAAGGAAAGTGTCAACATGCTCTGCTGCAAATCTGTGAGGTTCATCTGGCCAGGTTTTAGCGTGAGAATCTTCCGCTTTAACAAGGCTTACCGGCTTGCGGGCTGCCATGTATCTGCTCCTGTTATAAGCTCAGGGACACCCGTTATTTGAACGGCGCGATCACCAATATGCATTTCATCGCCACCACCAGTGATGCCGCGATCAACTTGAAGTGCATAAGGTGGTGATATCATGCCTTGGGTAAGCAGCATGCGGTATCTGATCATGCCCTGAAAATCTGATTCTAATCTTGCAAGATCATCCTTGAATATTTCATTAGCTTGTTCATAGCCGTGTTCCCAGCCATTTCTGACATTCTTGGCCCAAACTGCACGTTCTTCATTATTTTGAGGAACTAATATATCAGGTGGAGGCATAACCTCTCCCCATTCACGCTCGAGATATATGTGCCATGTTTTAGGAGCTGATACTATGCGGGCGTTACGTATTATATTATAAATTTTATCGGAAACAGCAGCGGTTTGCCCATCAATATCTATTAACATAGAGCTCATTGACTCGGTAACAATAGGCGGCTCTATCAGTAAGCCCGATGGCGCAGCAATCAAAAGCTGTGAGAAATTAAATATTTTATTTAAGTATCTAGATCTAACATCCAGTTCTTTTCTGATTTCAAATGTGCGTTTTGCAAGACCGCCACGCGCGCCAAATGAAATTGCAGCCTCTGTTATGGCTTCTTTACGTATGTCAAACGGCAGCCCTGTATCTTCGATGTGGTTAACTGCTTCATATCCTACAAGGTCGGACATTCTTACAGGCTCTTCTTCGGAGGTGCTAAGGGGTGTTTCCCTGTCTGCTGGCAGAGCGGCATTTGCGGCATTAGCAGAAAGAAGGAAGCCTGATGCTCCTATTATTGCACAAATGCTGGTTGTTAGAAGAAAACGCATGTTGAAGAACCTCTCTTAGCCACCAAGGCCTGCATTAGGGGCATAATAGATCTCTATCATTTTTGAGCTGGCATCAACTTTTATGTCTCCGCGCATACCAAGTTGTAATCCAATATCACGTAATACATCGATAACGCGCGTATTTTCTGCGTCAATAGAGACAACGGCTGGAACAGCAGGCTCATTGCCTAGTATGATAAATCCATAGCCGGCTCTATCAGATAATGTTTTTGCTATAGGGGCTATTGGGCCAACCCAGTTTACTGTTATTGTGCGGCGTAATTCCGTTGGTACGTTATCTATAGATGACATTGATACGCTTGGTGCTTTTGCCCGCTCAACTGCGGCAAGTGCCTCAAGGGCTAATGATGCGCGGTCAGCTGACTGCGCTAGCATAGATGATACGGTATCTGGTGATGCGACTATCTGTGGGCTTCCTTTGCTAAAAGCAACAGGATTTCCTGAACAGCCTGTAACGGCAGTAAGTCCAAACAACAATGGTAGGATAAGAAGATTACGAGACATGTTTTTTAAGAACCTCAAAGAAAGACAGACTTGGTCTAGTGAAGAGCATTAGAATAAATGCTTATGCCTATTGAGGATAACCGTAGATTACAATAAAGGTCAAGTGCGGTTTTATAATTATTTTATTATATCCACGCGACGTAGCTAATAATTAATTGTTTCGTTTTATTTTAGGGTGTTAGTTACGCACCCCTAGGTCTTCTATTAGGGCGCCTATGTCTGTAGGTTCGCCTCTAACCATTTTTATTTTATTATTTTTTGCGCGATAGACAAGGAATGGGGTAGCATCAAGTTTCCACGACTGCATAATAGACATGTTTTTTTGGACGCCTTGTTGGTTGAGGTCTTTCTTGGCAGGCAGGGCGCTTTCATCACCACTCATATGGCGCCACCATACTTGTTCTGGCGCGGGGGTTGCTAGTAGGAATGCGGCTTGTGCGCGTGTTTCTTCTCTTAGGCCAACAGGTATTAGGCGTACTTGTACCTTGCCTGATTTTATGTGGTCTTTTAGTCCGCGCATCATTGAGTGACAGTGTCCGCATTGTGGGTCAATAAAGCTGTAGAATACAGGGGTTCCAGCTTGCCCTATTGATATCCAGTTGCTGCTTTCTACGTCGGAGAATAATTGTTCAGATGGGGTTTTGAACTCGTATTTTTCTGCTGCTGTAAGCTCGGTTATTTTTTCTTTCGGCGCATCTGTGGTCAATACATCAAGAATTTCTCCACCATTTTGCGAGCGCAGGCGGCTAACTTGATTGACCGTTACGGCTTTTCCTTTTTCATCGAATAGAATGCCAGATATAAATCCGCCATCATTTGGCAATACATAGAAGAATTGCTCTTGACCATTTTTAATTGCGATCCAGCCATCAACGCCGTGATCCTTTCCTAGGAAGCGGATTTGCGCACCATCATTGGCAAGATTTTGTATTGGCGCTGGTAAGTTAGGTAATATTGTATCGTCTTGGGCATGTGATGTTGCTGGAGATATAAGGCAGCATGATCCTATAAAAGATAAAAGCGTTTGCTTTAGGGTAATTTTTTGTGCCATGGGGATGCTAGCCTTTCCAAAATGTGTGAAGCTGAAAATACTATATGAAGGTGATATATACAATGAAAATATTATCCACAGTGTTAAGTGTTAAATTAATCCAGAAATCGCTTTATATTTATATCTCCCTATGTTAAATCGTTGCGAATGAGTGTTAGGGCTAGTAATATGCTTTATCGTTCTATATGATTTAAAAACAAGTTTAATTAAGTAAGATAAGGAATTAATGATGAGTGATATAGCAGATCGCGTTAAGAAAATAGTAATTGAACATTTAGGTGTTGAAGATGGTAAAGTTGTTGAAGCAGCAAGCTTTATTGATGATCTAGGCGCTGACTCTCTTGATACAGTTGAATTGGTAATGGCATTTGAAGAAGAATTCAGTGTTGATATTCCTGATGATGCAGCAAAAGATATCCAAACTGTTGGTGATGCTGTTAACTTTATTAAAGCAAACTCATAAACGTAATATATTCACTTAATTCCTACACGT
>DAOWDF010000004.1 GCA_030639165.1 Alphaproteobacteria bacterium | reverse complement strand
TGAACCACAGCCTCGGCGTCATCACCATTAACATGGAATATAGGAGCATCCAGCATCTTCGCCACATCCGTAGAATATGGCCCCGAGCGCGAGAACTTTGGCATAGTAGTAAAGCCAATCTGATTGTTAATCACGATATGTATTGTCCCGCCAACACGATAGCCCGGAAGCTCTGATATCATGAAGGTTTCCGCAATAATCCCCTGCCCAGCAAAGGCAGCATCACCATGCAGCAATAGCGGAATTACCGCCTTGGATCTGGTATCATTGGATACAACATCATCGCGCTGGATTTGCTTCGCGCGAACTTTACCAACAACAACAGGATTTACAAATTCCAGATGCGACGGGTTCGCTGTCAAAGATAAATGCACATTATTACCATCGAAATCGCGATCACTAGACGTGCCCATATGGTACTTAACATCACCACCACCTAGAACATCATTCGGCGTTGAGGAATGCCCCTGAAACTCGGCAAATATAGTGGTAAACGGCTTGCTCATAACATTAGCAAGTACATTCAAGCGCCCACGGTGAGCCATACCGATAACGATCTCCTCTAGCCCAAGCTGACCACCACGTTTCATAATCTGCTCAATCGCAGGAATAAGGGATTCACCGCCATCAATACCAAAACGCTTCGTACCGGTATGCTTCTTATGCAGATATTGCTCAAAACCCTCGGCTGCGGTCAAACGCTCCAATATCGCCACTTTACCTTTAACAGTAAAATCAGTCTTATTACGTTCTTCTTCAATACGTTTTTGTATCCAATCACGCTGCTCAACATCACTAACATGCATATATTCCATACCAATAGTGCCGCAATATACAGCCTTAAGAGCATCCACAATTTCGTTCAAAGTCGGATTTTCAAGCCCTAGCACACCATCAACAAATATAGGACGATCATAATCATCTGCCGTAAAACCATGGTGCTCAGGAGTAAGGATAGGCGGAGTTTCTATATCCTTCATACCCAAAGGATCAAGATCAGCCAGCAAATGCCCGCAATAACGGAAACTACGTATAAACATAAGCGCGCGAATAGAGTCTAGAGCTGCGCGTTGCACTGCTTCATCACTTGCGCAGCTATCACTTTTACTAGGCTTAGCCTTACCCTTTTCGTTTGCAGGTTTTTCAACCAAGATACCATCAAATGGTGCAATAGCCGCACTGCCAAAATTGCGAGAGCCGCGCGAATTTTCATCAGGCGTCCAGCTAGCCCCGGCAAGCTCCGCCAAAAACTCAGCTTCACTATCCTTAAGACCACCGAAGAAGTCACTCCAGCTATCATCTACGCTGGACTTGTTTTTCAGATATTTTGAGTAAAGGTGCGCGATATATTCCGCATTTACACCATTTAAGAAAGTTAGATCATGCTGCGCTTCAGTCATGGAATTATAATCCTTGCTTGTAGTTTTATTACTTTAATTGAATGAAATTGATATTAAATATTAAGAATTCCCCTTAAGTGCGGCAGAAATAGCAGCAATAGCACTATCCTCCGCAGCGCTAACATTCATGGGGTGGTTTATATCATCCGAGGACATACCAGAATATCCACCCATAATTTTACTCATAGCCTTACCAAAGAAACCTTTTTCGGCTTCCGGCTCTTCGCCAAATTCGCCATAAGCACGCGCCACTGCGGAAGCCACTTCTAAAACCATCTTTATATAATCCTCAAATTCATCATCATTAGCATGAGCCTTCATAATATCTACGGCCTTCTCACATTGAGGAACAATATTAAAAACACCTTGCGACCATGCGTCCCAGCTATCTTGCCTAGATAATATCTCTGCCGAAATTTGCTTTATCAAATCCTGACGATTTTCTAACTTAGCTACCTCGGAAATACAAGATTTAAGTGCTCTAATCTCAAGTTCATCATCACGCTCACCATCTTCATCCTCGGCATAGCTCATATGCATACCCACTCGGTAAGGAAGGGCTACTATTAGTTCCCTATCATCATCAGAAAAAGAAGAAAGCTGTGTCATTTAATATATCCGCCTAATTAATTTTGTTTTTTGCTAGTAACTTAAATATAAACCGTGTCCAAAGCCATCGCCACTGACCGAAGAGCCTTACGCTCATCTAAAGAAATATTGATAAATTGCTCCCAATTTTTATATGGGATACCGCGTTTTTTAGCATTAAAGCTCTCTATTTGATAAATAATATACACCTTAAGCTTATCTATAAATGGAGTTGAATTACCATACTCCCTAAAAGCCAAAGCAACAGATTCACCAATTTCAAGTAAATGATGCTTAAAAGCGTTTACCTCTTTCTCATCTACAGCTTCATATAGAACATCAAGAGCACGATGGCATTCACTGCCAATATCACCAAGATTTTCTGACCATGAAGCCCACTCTGACTTACGGCGGACAGTCTCAGAGATTACATACTGCACAGTTTCCGCGCCGAAAACCTCCTGAGAATATCCAGTTATGATATCATCAAGAGCCTTCAATTCCGCTTCATCAGAATCATCGCCACCAGTATTATCGCTTCTGGAAACATAAAGACCCACACGGTAAGGCAAGCTTACCAATAATGTACGCTGTTCAGGAGTCAATTCATCAAGAAAATTCATAATGGGTATAACCTTCGTTATAATTCAGCGTGAATCATACACCTAAAACTTCTATTGCTCAATTAGGTTTTAATAATACTTATCAAGGAGCGATAGTTTTCAGGTCAGATTCAGTATTAGGCTCATTTGGAGCGCTATTATCATGCAATACAACAGCGTCCTTATCTTTTAACGGGTCAAATTCAGAGAAAGATAGACCCTCTGTAAATTTATCTGGGGCTTTATCCATAATATACATACTATCAACATCAAGGTTGATCACTAAATCAGGGCGACCAAGCTCTATACTACTCTCATTTCCACCTGCAGGCACAACCTTATCGTTTACAAAACCAGAGACCCACTCCATATGGCTATAGTGTTTAACAACATCGATAACCAATGTATTATCGCCTAAAAAGTCCTTATCATTTAATTGCTCAACTATATTATCATGGGCAGCGCCATAAATAATCGCGGTTTTTTCACCATTAGTTTGCTGCTCAATTATATCAAATAATGGCGTATCATCAGTAATTCTACGCCTAAAAGCTTCATCAAGAACCTTATCTGAAGTAATATCCGCCCATATTTCAGGATGATCACTTCTTACACTATCAATTATAGAGACAAATTCACCTGCATCTGTTAAGGAATTAACCTTAGATAATTGCCCTATAATTTTATGCGCATCACTTTGAACCTTACCTGATATACCTTCATATGATGCTAGGTCATCTAAAACTTCTATTGCTACTTCTATCACTCTTATATCCAAAATAGGATCAGATGCATGCACTTGCACACCATATTTTTGTGCCAATTCTACTGTTGAAACAATAGAATGAATAAAATCATCTTTAGTAACCTCACCATCACTAACCAAACCAAAGTCAGATAAATCATTTATAAATTCATCCTTGGTAATTGCCCCAGATTGAAATGATTCCACCGATTTATTATACGCAAATGGAACTTCAATACTTATATGCTTTACACCTGATTGTGCCAGACTCTCAATAAACGGCTCACTACTTAAATATTGGCGTGTTTTAAGATCGGTATGATCGGTATCTCCGATAACTATATAATCAGCCTTACTTGCTGCGCTCACCAAAGCATCATGATAGTTATAATGACCCGAGATAACCCCAACAGGCTCAACTGGTTTTGTCTCCGCAGATAAATTAAATGTATTATATAACCAACCCATGACAATATTCTACATTACACCGATACGTTATGTCAAAATAGACTTGTGCGCACAATAAACTATCTGCTAGCTTTATTATAATTAGAAAGAAATAACCTCATGACGGACAAGCAAGAAATAAAACTAGACCCAAGCTGGCAGAATATATTGACCCAAGAAGCTCAAAAACCATACATGGAGGCGCTAAACAGATTCTTATTAAAAGAGGCACAAGACGGGCAAATAACTTACCCTAAAGGCGACGAGATTTTCAATGCCATGAATATGACCGCATTCGACAATATTCGCGTGGTAATTCTAGGACAAGACCCATATCATGGCGAAAATCAAGCACATGGCTTAAGCTTTTCAGTGCGTGATGGAGTAAAGTTCCCCCCAAGCCTTAGAAATATCTATAAGGAAATATCTACTGAATATGACATCCCCGCCCCCAAAAGCGGAGATTTAAGCCATTGGGCCGAGCAAGGAGTATTGCTCCTAAACGCCACCCTCACAGTAAGAAAAGCTGAGGCTGGATCGCACCAAAATAAAGGCTGGGAAGAATTCACAGACGCAATAATCCGCAGCATTAACGATAACCGCGAGAATGTAGTATTCCTACTATGGGGAGCATATGCCCAGAAAAAAGGCAGCTTTATTGACCAGAGCAAGCATTTAGCCCTAACCGCGCCACACCCCTCACCACTATCGGCTCATAGAGGGTTCTTTGGCTGCGGCCACTTCAAAAAGGCGAACGAGTATCTGGTTTCTAATGGTAAGAAGCCAATCAGTTGGGTAGCTTAACCTACCCGCACACCCTATATAGCAAAATATAGCAAACTGCATTTATGTACGGCCCAAGGTTATTTATCCAAATGAGGCGAAGCGTATTCTTATACGTGAGACGAATTTAACAACGACCGTGTTTCGATGCCCTAATATTGTTATTAAAGGCAGAGAAATGAATCGAAAATACCAATTTTCAAGAACCGCATCGCAGAATACATTCTAGTATTTGAGAAGCGGAAGCACAGAAAAACGATATTTGCAGACCATTTATCAAACGTTAATAGTAATATTTAAGCTGCGATAGCCTTGATAATTGCTTCACCTAAACCAGCAGGGCTTTCTGATACAACGAAACCAGCAGAACGCATTGCGTCCATTTTCGCAGGAGCAGTATCATCTGCGCCAGAAATAATCGCACCAGCATGCCCCATACGTTTACCAGGAGGAGCAGTTGCGCCAGCAATAAATCCAGCAATAGGCTTCTTGGTTTTCAAACTCTTATAATATTCACAAGCCTCAAGTTCCGCATTACCGCCAATCTCACCGATCATCAAAATACTCTCGGTTTCATCATCAGCCATGAACATCTCAATACAATCAATGAAGTTTGTGCCGTTAACAGGATCGCCGCCTATTCCGATACAAGTCGATTGACCAAGACCAACCGCGCCAGTTTGCGCAACAGCTTCATAAGTCAAAGTACCAGAACGAGACACAATACCAACTGAGCCGCGCTTATGAATGTGACCTGGCATAATACCGATCTTACATTCACCAGGAGTAATAATCCCAGGACAGTTAGGGCCAATCAGACGAGTTTTAGAACCAGACAAAGCGCGCTTAACCTTAACCATATCCAAAACAGGAATACCTTCTGTAATACAAATCGCTAGCTCTATTTCCGCGTCAATCGCTTCTAATATCGCATCCGCCGCAAACGGAGGAGGCACATAGATCACAGATGCATTCGCGCCTGTACGCTCTTTCGCTTCGCCAACAGTGTTAAACACAGGCAAGCCAAGATGCTCTGTTCCACCCTTACCTGGCGTCACTCCACCAACCATCTGCGTACCATAAGCAGCAGCTTGCTCCGAATGGAACGTACCTTGCGCGCCAGTGAAACCCTGACATATAACTTTTGTATCTTTATTTACTAATACTGACATTTTATTTCCTTTTTCTTAATTTTATTTAATAACTACAGAGATATACAGAGATCATTTTCGTAAATTATAAATCAAATACTACCTGTTAAAATTAATTTAATTACTAACGCAGGAATATTTTTTAGCTCACCTCTACCGCCATCTAAAACATCAGCTTTTATTTTATTCCATAAATTATCATTTTTAATAGTTTCTAGCACCCTATGCCCTTCTGCTGTTAACCTATAAACAGGCAAACTACCAGCAAGACCACCATAATTACCCAATATCAACAAATCATCATCTCCTAAAATATTAAGATGATAATCAATTTTTTCCTGACTACAACCTAAAGGTAAATCTTTAACATCAACCCACACTTCATTTTCGCCATCAGAATTAGATTCAATATAAAGCATAATCTCTTTTATTAAATCATAATCCAACTTCATTATTACCCTCTAAAATCTCTGCTTATCTCTGTAGTTAGAATCATAAAACTAACTAAACTCCGCCAAAGCAAAACGCTGAATTCCATCTTTCAAAACTTTTTCATTAAAATTAATAAGCAAACCAATAGGCGTTTTTGATAACTTCATATAGGTAATAACTTGTGCACGATGAACAGGCCTTATTTCTTCACAAGATTTTAATTCAATAATCACTTCCTTATTAACTCTAAGATCAATCCTAAAACCTTGATCAATGCGCTTACCTTTATAAATAACTGGCAACATTGCTTGTTTTTCAACATCCAAACCCAAACCAATCAATTCATAATAAAGACATTCCTCATAAACATTCTCTAAGAGACCAACACCAAGCTCTTTATGAACATCAATGGCAGCACCAATAATCTTTCCAGTTAAATCACCACCTAAATCAGGAAATTTTGAAACACTCACAGACATCTCTGTTTACCTCTGTAGTTAGATATTACGCTGCCTCCTGAGCTTTTAATGTGGCTTGAACAACTTTTTCTGCGGCATCGCCAAGATCATCAGCAGAGATAATAGGCAGACCAGAAGCAGCCATAAGCTCCTTACCTTTTTTAACATTAGTTCCCTCAAGGCGAACAACCAATGGCACAGAAAGATTAACTTCCTTCGCCGCGGCAATAACGCCCTCAGCAATAACATCACATTTCATGATACCGCCAAATATATTAACCAATATCCCCTTAACATTAGGGTCTGAGAGAATAATTTTGAACGCAACAGTAACGCGCTCTGCAGTTGCGCCACCCCCAACATCCAAGAAGTTTGCAGGCTCGCCGCCTTTAAGCTTAATAATATCCATCGTCGACATCGCAAGCCCAGAGCCATTAACCACACAGCCAATATTACCGTCGAGACTAACATAAGAAAGTTCGTTATCCGCAGCCAGCTTCTCGTTCGCATCTTCCTCTGTTTCGTCACGCAGAGCAACAATTTCAGGGTGACGGAACAAAGCATTAGGATCGAAATTCATTTTAGCGTCCAGCGCCATAACTTCATCGCCAGCCAAGATCATCGGATTAATCTCGATAGTCGAAGCATCTAGTTCGATAAATGCCTTATATAAGTTAGAGAAAAACTTCACCGCGCTTTTAACTTGTGCGCCCTTCAAGCCCAAAGCAAACGCTAATTTACGGCAATGAAAACCGGAAATACCGCTCGCAGGGTCGACAGATACCTTGACAATTTTTTCAGGGCTATTCTCCGCAACTTCCTCGATATCCATACCGCCCTCGGTAGATACCATGAAAGTCGGACGCGCAGATTCACGATCCAGCACGATTGAGCAGTAATATTCCTTCTCAATATCAACGCCATCAGTAACATATAAACGCTGAACTTCTTTGCCTTCCGCGCCGGTTTGCTTGGTTACAAGCACATTACCCATCATCGCTTCAGCCGCCTCGCGAACTTCATCGACAGTCTTACAAAGACGAACACCGCCCTTACCATCTGGGTCATTAGTGAAATGCCCTGCTCCACGCCCACCAGCATGTATTTGCGCCTTTACTACATATAAAGAAGATTTCATGCTCTCAGCTGCGCTCACAGCCTCATCCACGCTCATCGCCGGAATGCCTTTTGGCACCGCAACGCCGTATTTTTCTAATAAATCTTTAGCTTGATATTCATGAAT
>DAOWDF010000046.1 GCA_030639165.1 Alphaproteobacteria bacterium | reverse complement strand
GGTGGAATGATTTTGACTAATGATCTTGATATATTCAAAAAGATTAACTCTGCTATTTTCCCGGGGATTCAAGGCGGCCCGTTAATGCATGTAATCGCTGCGAAAGCGGTATGTTATGGCGAAGCGTTAACACCAGAGTTTAAGGCTTATGGTCAGGCAATTATTGATAATGCCAAAGCTTTGGCTGAAACTCTTAAAAATGGTGGAGTAGACATTGTTTCTGGTGGAACAGATAGTCACATTGTGCTTGTTGATCTGCGCCCTAAAGGCCTAAGCGGTAAGGACACCGAGGAGGCACTTGAACGCGCTGGTATGACCTGTAATAAAAATGCAGTGCCGTTTGATCCTGCGCCGCCAATGGTAACTTCTGGTGTGCGTCTCGGTACTCCTGCCGCAACTAGCCGTGGTTTTGGCGTAGAAGAGTTTAAGCTGATTGGTGAATATGCAATCGAAGTTCTTGACGGCTTGCAAGCAAATGGCGCGGAAGCTAACGCTAGCGTTGAAGCTGCTGTTAAAGCTAAGATAGATGTTCTTTGCGAACGTTTTCCAATCTACCCTAAGGAGTAGTTATTAGTAATGAGTTTCGAGTTACAAGATGTGGGGGAATATCGGAGGCCAGATCAACCTCATTATGACTTGAAACTGTATCAACGCTCTTATGGAATGTCTTTAGAGATTTACAGGAAATCTTCAGACTTTCCAAAGGAGGAACGTTTTGCTATTACGGATCAAATAAGAAGATCTTCATCAAGTATATGCGCCAATATAGCCGAAGGCTATGGTCGTCAAATTGGTTCGGATAAAGATTTCAGGCGTTTCTTAATAATGGCAAGAAGAATACATAGAAATATCAAAGATGCTCTGGGGCTTAATAAAAACTCTATAATCTTGTAACTTTAAACTAGGAACTTGTAACTAAAATGCGCTGTCCATTTTGTGAAAATGAGGAAACTCAAGTAAAGGACTCTCGTGCGACCGAGGATAATTCAGTTATCCGCCGTCGCCGTTCCTGCCCTGAGTGTGAGCAGCGCTTTACTACCTTTGAGCGTGTCCAGCTTCGTGAAATTACTGTGCTGAAAGAGGGCGGGCGTAAGCAACCTTTTGATCGTGATAAAATCATTAAATCAATGCAGCTTGCTTTGCGTAAACGTCCTGTGGAGCTTGACGCTATCGAGGCGCAGGCAAATACAATTGTTCGCACATTAGAATCCCAAGGGGAGCCAGAGATTAAGTCTGATAAGATTGGCGAGCTTGTTATGGATGCGCTTACCGAGCTTGATGCCGTTGGTTATATCCGTTTTGCCTCTGTATATCAGGATTTCCGCGATCCAGAAGACTTTAATGACTTCTTGAATAAAGTCAGCCACTTAAAAGATGCCTCATAAGCCCATGACTATTGACGCTGATATCCATCATATGAAATCTGCGCTGGCTATAGCTGGGCGAGGAGTAGGGCGGGTTTGGCCTAATCCATCAGTTGGCTGCATCATTGTAAAAAGGGGGGTGGTAATCGCCCGCGCCCGAACCGCAGATGGTGGCCGTCCGCATGCAGAAACCATTGCTCTAGAGCAAGCGGGAGCGGCGGCAAAGGGAGCGACGCTATATGTGAGCTTAGAGCCTTGCACCCACCACGGTCAAACGCCTCCTTGCCTTGATGCTATTATTGATGCTGGCATATCACGCGTTGTAATCGGCGCTATCGACGTTGATAAGCGCGTTAGCGGTAAGGCCACAAAGCTGCTCGAAGATGCAAATATAAGCGTAACGCAAGGGATTTTGGAAGGTGAATGTAACGCCCTAAATATCGGTTTTATCAAACGCGTAACACAAAACCGTCCATTTATAACCTTAAAGGCCGCATGTACTATCGATGGAAAAATTGCTTGCTCATCAGGTGAAAGTAAATGGATTACCGGAGAATTAGCGCGCAGATCCGTCCATCAATTGCGCTCTCGCCATGATGCAATTTTAGTCGGCAAGGGAACTGTGATCGCAGATGACCCTATCTTGACCTCACGTACATCTGGCTTGGCGCATAATATTGTTAGGGTTATATTAGATAGTAAATTAAATACTCCTGCCGATTGTAACCTTGTTAAATCAGCAAAAGACCATCCCCTATGGTTACTTCATAATTGCGCCGCCAAAGATTATGGTGAGGATGCAGTTTTACATCAAGTTAATTGCCATGACCTAAATGCAGTTTTAAAATTATTAGCAGATCAAGGGGTAACCAGATTATTGGTAGAAGGCGGAGCAAAAATCCATGCTGCGTTTTTGCGTGAGAATTTATGTGATGAGTTGTTACTGTATCGCGCCCCTACAATCATTGGAAATGAAGGCATTTCAGTGGTTAATGATATGAATATAAAAAAGCTGGCAGACAGGCACGATTTTACGCTAAGTTCTGTGCAAGCCATCGGCAGCGATATATTGGAGACTTACAAATGTTCACAGGATTAGTTCAGCATATCGGAAAAATCCGCAGCATTGATAAATCATCAGGTGATTTAAAGTTTGAAATTGAAACCGATATGAATATGTCTGAGGTGCAAATGGGTGCGTCCATTTGCTGTTCTGGCTGTTGCCTAACTGTTGTTGATAAAACAGACAGCTCTTTCTTTGTCGATGTTTCTAATGAAACCTTGAGTAAGACTAACCTTGGCGCATGGGAGGTCATGACCTGTGTCAATCTTGAACCATCACTAAAAGTCGGTGATGAAATGGGAGGACACTTCGTTTCAGGCCATATCGATAGCTGCGCGCAAATATTATCAATCGAGCAAGATGCAGGCTCGCGCCGTATAAAGGTCTCTATTCCAGAGGGTATGAGCCAATATATTCCCGCCAAAGGGTCAATTACTATTGACGGCATATCCTTAACAGTGAATAAAGTCTGTGATACAAGCTTTAATGTAAATATAATCCCCCATACGTGGGATAATACTACATTGAGCGATCGTAATATTGGCGATGATGTAAATATAGAAATTGATATGTTGGCGCGTTATGTCCGCCGCATGATAGAGGTTAAAGACCAAGCATGAGCGAAGCTGTTTTGAAAAAAGAAAACCATAGCGCAATATCATCCATTGATGAAATTATCGAGGATATGCGTAACGGTAAGCCCGTAATTATCGTTGATGATGAAGACCGCGAGAATGAAGGCGACCTTGTTATTGCTGCGCAAATGGCCACTCCTGAGAATATAAATTTCATGGCCAAAGATGGGCGCGGGCTTATTTGCCTGCCGTTGGAAGAGGCTATGGTTGATCGTTTGGGTCTGCATCTTATGGGGCGGGGCAATAACTCCCGCCACCGCACCGCCTTCACTGTGTCTATTGAGGCAATGGAAGGCGTTACAACTGGTATCTCCGCGGCTGATCGCGCCAAAACTATCCAGACTGCTATTAATCCACAAAATGGCCATGATAGCATTGCAACACCTGGTCATGTATTTCCATTGCGAGCTAGAGCTGGTGGAGTTCTTGTTCGCGCAGGTCATACTGAGGCCTCCGTTGATCTAGCAAAAATGGCTGGATTTAGCGGGGCTGGGGTTATTTGCGAGATAATGAATGACGATGGCACAATGGCTCGCCTTAACGATCTCGTTGGTTTTTCAGAGCGGCATAATCTTAAAATTGGCACGATTGCTGATTTGATAGCCTATCGCAGACGCAACGAAAAAATGGTTGAGTGCATTCATGATGGTAAATTTACATCGCGGTTTGGTGGAGAATTTAATATTCATGTTTATGCGGCGCAGCTAGAATATGCAGAGCATATTGCGCTGGTTAAGGGCGATATTTCTGCTGCAGGCGATGAGCCTGTCTTAGTGCGGATGCATGCACATAACATTATGAATGATGTGTTGGCCGCAGGATCAGATAATTTGCTACAAAAATCAATGGAGATGATCGAGGCCGAAGGGCGCGGCGTTATTGTCCTCTTGCGCTCTCCAAATGCTACATCATTGTCGGATAGCTTGGTTGAGCCGCGTGATGCGCCAAGTGCCAAGCCATGTGATAAAGGTCTGCGAGATTACGGGATCGGCGCACAAATTTTACTGGACTTGGGGGTCAAGAATATGGTCTTACTATCCAACAGTCCAAAAACTGTAGTCGGTCTGGATGGTTATGATTTGCACATAGTTGGCCATCGCCCATTATCCTAGCCCACTACCTTAATAACTAAGAGAGCCTTCTAATGCCCCATATTATGATTGTAGTATCGCCATATTATAAGGATGTAGCAGATAATTTGCTTCAAGGCTCTAAAGCTACGCTTGAGACGCGCCACGCCACCTATGAGGTATTCGAGGTTAGCGGAGCATTGGAAATTCCTCTTGCCATTAAATATGGTTGCATGCGCGGGCAAAGCAAAGATAGCTCGCATTTGAAGTTTGATGGCTTCATTGCCTTAGGATGTATTATTCGTGGCGAGACTTCGCATTACGATATAGTTTGCAATGAAAGCGCGCGCGGGCTATTAAATCTATCGCTGGAATATAATGTACCTATAGGTAACGCTATATTGACCTGCGATAATATGGATCAAGCAGTTGTGCGCGCCGATCCAGCGCAAAAAAATAAGGGAGCAGATGCCTGTAATGCGGTATTTTCTCTTTTGGATATAAAGAGAGAATGTCATGTCTAACAAACCTCAAAAACAGAATAATAACAAGGAATTATCCGCTCGTTTGATGGCAGTTCAGGCATGCTACCAAGGTTCTCATAATGATAAGCCTATCAAGATTGTGGTTCAGGAATATCTTGAGCGCGGCTTAGATATGGATGTTGATGACGAAAAAATGGTCGCACCTCATGGGGCATTATTTAAGAGGATATTATTATCACTTGATCAGCGTTTGGCAGAGGTTAACGATATACTGAAAGATAGTATTGTAAAAAAGGAATTACCCCAGCCCGTAATTGAAACAAAAACAAAAAAAATTATTAAGGCAAAAGCAAACATCGAAGCAAAAAAAGAAGCTGAAGCAGCAAAAGAAGCTGAAGTAAATGTCGAAACTGAAAAATCCGACAGTGATCTTGCTAGTGATGAGTTGCCACAAGCTCCACCGCCAGTTGAGAAGGAATTAGAGCCGTTACTAAAAGCTATATTGCTTTGTGGAATATGTGAGATTTTAGCCCACCAAGATATCGATGCGCCGCTAATTATTGATGACTACCTAAACGTTACGCACGCATTCTATGAGCAACCACAAGTATCTTTTGTTAATGGTGTGCTTGGTAAGGTTGCACCACTATTGCGCGCATAAAAAAGATTGTTAGTTGATTTATAACGTCTTATTAATAAATATTTGCTAATATTATAGGCATAAATAAACCTGAAAACGGAATAATTATTATGCGCAGAATATTATTATCTATAGCTTTCATCGCTAGTTTAGCCATATCTACCGGCGCTAATGCATCATCTCCTAAGGAAGAACCTCAAGCTGGCATTAAACGAGCAGAATATGTGAAGATGGACCCTCTTATTCTACCAATAATAGATGGTGATGGGGTTATGCAGACCTTAAGTCTCGTAATAGCTATTGAGGTTGACGGTGTATTTAGTGCTGATAAAGTTAAGGCTCAAATTCCTAGGTTAAAAGATGCTTATATACAAGATATGTATGGAAACCTAAATCACCATACAGCCCTGAAGAACGGAGTGGTGCAGATTGGCTTTATAAAAGATCGTCTTAACAAGATTACAGATGAAATTGTTGGTGACAAAATTGATACCAACGTGCTGATACAGGTTGTTCAACAACGCCAAATGTAAGCAATATTCCAAAGTTTGATAATAATGCTTGCTCGTATAATATTCAGAGCGGAATAAACTTATTGATCGGTAGGGCTGGCCTGAGGAGCATTAAATCTTCCTAAATTCCCCAGTAATTGTTGCGTGAATGTTAGCTCATTACCATGTGTAGGTGTTTTCTTGCGCGCATAAGGAATATCTATGCGCTCGCTATTTTGCTCCTCAATGGATGCAACAATACCATCTGCTGTAAAGGCGACAGCTACTATGCGTTCATCAACTACTTTATCATCAAGAATGCCATTCTTCTCAGTTTTTTGTCCAATATAATACCATATGTCAGTATTAAATGTAGACTGAGTGGTTGGTGATCCCAGTAAACGCAAAACATCAGAGCGAGTATGCTTGCCAGCTATGATCTCAGTTACCTGATAGTCCTCCAGCAAATTCCCGCGCTGCGCTCTTACTGGAGAGCACGCGGAGATGCTAACCAAAATAAATAAACAAAAACCAGTGGTGAGTAATTTTTTCATGATATTCTCTGGGCATTCTTTTTTAATAATGTTATCGATATGCATATTAGAGATACAGTTTGTAAAAACCCAGAGTAAAAGTCAATGTTTAGTACATTATTCAAAAAAAAGAAAAATAAACAAAAGCAAATTAATACCATAGCTAAGGGGTTATATGCTTGTGCCCTTGAAAATACGCGTCAGGAAATTTTTTATACGCAATATCAAGTTGCAGATAATATTGACGGACGTTTTGACTTGCTGTTGTTGCACATATTCCTGATATTGCACCCTATTATGGAACAGGAAAACTACGCTGAAATATCACAAGCTTTGTTCGATATTACTTTTAAGGATATGGATCAAACTCTTCGGGAGGTTGGAGTCGGTGATGTCGGTATTCCTAAGCATATGAAGCGCATGATGCTGGCTTTTAATGGACGAATGCACGCCTATAAGGATGCCATAGCAAACAGCTCTGACCTTGCCAAAGCTTTAGCGCGTAATATTTATGGGGTAGATGATCTTTCTGTATATGAGAATAAAAATATTGCCAAAAACATGTGTGATTTTGTATATATTAACTTAAAGCAAAATAGTTCTGCCAAAGTTAATAATTTAATGAACGGTAGAGCATGCTTTATTAATAAAGTATCTGAAGAAACAGTATCTAATAGGAGTAATAATGTCGCATGAGTTAGTAGAGCAAGAGTTCTCTTATTTTGTTGATGCATCTGAAATTGGCTATAAGCCCGTAAAAATAAATGTGTCCTTACCAGACGAAGACAAGAGGAGACTTTGTCTGCGTTTAGGGTTGCACTCTATTGACAATTTAAGTGCAGATATAGTTTTAGAAAGAAACAGCGTTAATAAGTTTATTCTGGTTAAGGGTAAAATTATTGCTGAGATATATCAAAAATGCGTTGTAACTACTGAGCCTGTACCTGAAATAATAGAGGATAATTTCGAAGCGTGGTTTGCCGAGCCGAATCAAGCGGTGTCCTTTATTAAGGCTAGGCGGGAGCGTATGAGCCGTAAGGAGAAAAGTGATCAACCAGTAATGGAGGATTCTGATGATCCTGAAGCCATTATTGACGGTAATATTGACTTAGGTGAACTGGTTGTCCAGCACTTTTCTCTTTCCCTCTTGCCTTACCCTCGTGCTGACGGGGCTAGTTTTGATAATGGTGATGATAATACCTTGGGCGCCGCCCCAGAGGGTGCATATGATAACCCATTTGCCGCACTTAAGGATTGGAAGGCAGGGGAATCTAAAAAGGATAAGTAAATTTATTTTACCGTTTTAGTATAATTCCCTTGCTTTGAGCTTGGATTTTGGGTATTACCCTGTTTCGTTTATCGTAAAAATAAAGTATTAAAAGGATAAGGCAATGGCCGTACCAAAGAGAAAAACCACTAAATCAAAACGCAATATGCGTCGTGCGCATGATTCTTTGAGTGTTGAAAACTGGGTTGAAGACAGCAATACTGGTGAGCCGGTTCGTCGTCACCATGTTGACTTAAAGACAGGCATGTATAAAGGCCGTCAGGTTATTACTGAAAAAGAGTAAATTATATCAACAATGTCATCCCCTTGATTTTGCGTTAGCAAAATTTATACTAAGGGGATCCATATGTCAGCAGCTTTGCTGCTGTCTTTCGTACCCAATGGGCATAAATGGATACCCGCAGTTTTCTTGCCATACTGGTAAGGCGCGGTTATAACTGTTTCTTATATATAACTAAGGCGTGGATATTGTCAGATCAGGAAACTTCTTCAGGTGTTGTAACCATTGCTGTTGATGCAATGGGCGGAGATTTCGGGCCCAAGGAAGTAATTCCTGCGCTTGCTCTCGTTCTAAAGGAGCAAACTGATATAGATTTTCTTATCTTTGGTGATGAGAAGCAGATCACTCCACATCTTTCAAAAAATAAACTATTAAGCCGATGCTCCACAGTTATTCACACTGATAAGATGGTGCAAAACCATGATAAGCCAACTGCCGCTTTGCGCGCTAGTAAAGGCTCTAGCATGCGCATGGCTATTGAGGCCGTAAAAAATGGTGAGGCCAGCGCAGTTGTGTCTGCTGGTAATACTGGCGCATTAATGGCAATGGCAAAGATAGTGTTAAAGACTGTGGCAGGCATTCATCGCCCTGCGATTGCCTCTGTTATGCCGGGGATTAATGGCGATACAATAATGCTTGATCTTGGCGCTAACCTAATCGTTGATGCGCAGAATCTAGTGCAATTTGCTGTGTTAGGCTCGATCTTCGCTAGGGCAAATAAGAATATTTCCTGCCCAACGGTTGGCTTGCTTAATGTTGGCTCTGAAGATAATAAAGGGCCAGAGCATATTCGCGCCGCAGCTGAAGTATTATCGCGTATTGATTTTCCTGGTGTTTATAAAGGGTTTGTTGAAGGTAATGATATAACAAACGGCACAGTCGATGTGATCGTAAGTGATGGCTATGCGGGTAATATTGCCCTTAAAACTGCTGAAGGCGTTGGCAAACTTACCAAGCATTATTTCAAAGAATCTTTCACTGCCAACCCCTTGGCTATGCTAGGTGGCGTTTTCGCTTACTTCTCTTTGAAGTCATTATCTAAGCGTATGGATCCTCGTCTTTATAACGGGGGTGTGTTTTTGGGGCTTAATGGTGTATGTATCAAAAGCCACGGTAGCGCGGATGCCCTTGGCTTTTCAAGCGCGGTTATTCTCGCTGTGCGCCTATCGCGTCAGGGCTATATTGAGCAAGTCTCTAGTGATATAGCCGCTTTGGCAGACCAAGACATGCTATCGCCACAAGATAGCTAATATATTCATATAAGGTGCGTTATAATTATGCCATTCCATTCTACTATTATTTCAAGCGGCAGCTATCTTCCAGAAAAGATATTAACCAATAATGATCTGACCAAAATAGTTGATACTTCTGATGAGTGGATATTCCAGCGCAGCGGTATCAAGCAACGCCATATTGCTGCTGATAATCAATCAACATCGGATATGGCCGTTAAAGCCGCCCAAAAAGCTTTGGAATCCGCAGGGATAAGCGCAAATGAAATTGACGGCATAATAGTTGCCACAACAACCCCTGATCAGACTTTCCCATCCGTTGCAGTAAAGGTTCAGGCAGAACTCGGTGTGCCTGTTGGTATCGCCTTTGATATTCAGGCAGTATGTACAGGCTTTGTTTACGCACTGGCAACCGCAGATAATTTTATTAAAGCAGGGCAGCTAAAGCGCGTGCTTGTTATTGGCGCAGAGAAAATGAGCTCGGTTCTTGACTGGAGTGATAGAACAACATGCGTTTTATTCGGTGATGGCGCGGGCGCAGTTATCCTTGAGGCCAATGATAGCAGTGATACCAATGATAGAGCAGGGGTCTTGTCCACTCATCTCTATGCTGACGGTAATATGCGCGATTTGCTTTATACTTCAGGCGGTGTTAGTACCACTGGTGATAGCGGCCATATAATAATGCAGGGGCGTGAAGTGTTTAAAAATGCGGTAAACCTGATGGCTGCCGCGGTTAATGCTGCCCTAGATGAGAATAATTTGACCGCCGATGATATTGATTGGCTGGTTCCGCATCAGGCTAATCTACGCATTATAGAAAGTACAGCTAAGAAGCTATCTATGCCGATGGAGCGCGTCGTTGTAACTGTTCAAAATCACGGTAATACCTCTGCCGCCTCAATCCCGCTGGCCTTTGATGAGGCTATGCAAGCGGGCAAAATCAAAAAAGGTGAGCTGGTTTTATTTGAAGCATTAGGGGGCGGCCTGACATGGGGCTCTGCTTTAGTCAGGGTTTAGTTTCTTTTAGGGTTCATTCATTAATCCCCCCCACCGTCACCCCCGCGATCAAGCCGATAGGCTTGGTTTAGACTGCGGGGGTCTATATGTCAGCCAGATTTTCTGGCTGTCTTTAATGGATACTAGCACTTTAAATCATTTATTTGCAATTATTCTCACGTCGATATTGACGTAGGAGCATGGAATCGTATAGGCTTAAACAATACAAAATGGAGTTTATGACATGGAAGGTCGCACAATAACGCGCGCAGATCTGGCTGAGGCCGTTTATGAAGAGGTTGGTTTATCTCGTAATGATTCTGCTCAACTGGTTGAATCTGTATTGGATGAGGTCGCCAACGCCTTGATTGATGGTGATAATGTTAAAATATCATCCTTCGGAAGTTTTACTATTCGCGAGAAAGCCGAACGTATAGGCCGTAACCCTAAGACTGGTGTGGAAGTTCCTATTTCTTCAAGAAAGGTGCTGGTTTTCAAGGCATCACATGTCTTAAAGGATCGCATTAACAAAGGCGCTTAATGCCATTGTTTTTTAAAGGTAATTTTATTACGGGAGTAGTTTTATGAGTGCATATATCAAATCATCAGATACTTTGTCAGAAGGTAATGAGAATCTAGACAAAGATGTTGTTTTGGGCACTTCATCATATAAAGATTCTAGTGATAATAAGAGCGCTATTCAAGCAGGTGCAGCGCAGAAGAGCGCTCGCCCTCGCAAATCAGCAGCAGCCTTTCGTACTATTAGCGAAGTCGCCGATGATTTAGGCGTGCAGCAGCATGTATTACGCTTTTGGGAAACTAAATTTTCTCAGGTGAAGCCACTGAAACGTGGCGGTGGTCGTCGTTATTACCGCCCCGAAGATATTAGTCTGCTTCAGGCTATTCACCATCTGTTATATATTGAAGGCTATACCATTAAGGGTGTGCAAAAACGTCTCCGCGATGTTGGTAAAAAACAGATCATAGTTATTTTCTCTGGTAAATCTCCTATTACCACAGACCTTAAACAAGATAGTAAATTAGAGAATTCTAATTTAGGTGAGGAGCAACGCAAGGTTTTGGCATCTGTTCTGGCAGAGCTAAAAGACTTACGCGGTATGATTAAGCCTAAAAAATAATTTACTATATATTGTTAAAAAAGGCAGAGAAATGAGTCGAAAATGATGGTTTTTTAGAACCGCATTCGCAGAATACATTTTGGTATTTGAGAAGCGGAAGCGCAAAAAAAGCATTATTTGCAGGCCATTTGTCAAACTTTAAACGGAACGTAGCGCAGTCTGGTAGCGCACTCGCCTGGGGGGCGAGGGGTCGGAGGTTCAAATCCTCTCGTTCCGACCATTATTACACCATCCGTATTTATTCGGTTTTAATAGTAATATTGTGGTTGAGGGTTTGAACGTAGTTCAACCCGCAGCAAAGCGAAGGGTCACCGAGCGGGCGCAGCCCGAGGTAATTCCTCTCGCTTTCTACCATTTAAATAGAGGTGCAATATTATGCCATTCCAAATGATTTACGTTACATTCGGCACTGAAGAAAATGCCCGTGAAGTTGCCAAACACCTATTGGAAAAGCAGCTTATTTCCTGTGCTAACATATTCCCCGCTATTCAATCTATTTATATATGGAAAGGCGAAATAAAAGAAGATCAAGAAATAGTCGCTATTTTCAAAAGCAGAGCAGGGCTATTCAAAGAAATTGAAGACGCGATAACCTCTCTTCATACATATGAAGTTCCATGCATTGTTGCTCTGCCCATCGAGCAAGCTCATGAACCGTTCCTTAAATGGATTGAAAATTCCACATCTCCTGTAAAATAAGTCTTGATAATATAGACATAACCATAAAAATATCTTAAGCTCTCCAGTAATTACTATAAATGTTTGAACTTAAGGATTTAAATAGTGACAAATGCTTCAAGAGAAGAGCTTAATGATGCGTATAAAAGAGTTGTATATGAATTAGAATGTCTGAATGATTAAAGTCAGGCTATTGATAAAGTAGTAATTCAAAAGCGCGAAGATATATTTAATGAGCTAGCTCCTCTTATAACCTCTGGTATTAGTGATGAAGCCTTAAGGAAAAGGCTTAGTCATAGGCATTTTGACGATTTAAAAGAAAAGACTACAACTTCTTTAGAGGTAGCAATAGAAAGTTTCACAGAACTCAAGGGTCGTCTAGAAATAGAACTAGATATGTAATGTGAATAGTGGTGGTTTTCACTATTCTAATAATTGCAACGGTATAATAATACCACCTTATTAATCCTCTGTTTTTATTGTAATTTTTTGTTGACACCGCGCATTTATTGCGTCATATTCGCTCAACTTTTTAAAATATAAAAGCAATGAAGGTCTTAGATAGATGAAAACATATTCTGCAACACCTGCTGATATCGAGAAGAAATGGATTATAATTGATGCACAAGGCGTAGTATTAGGCCGTCTTGCAAGTGTTATAGCC
>DAOWDF010000017.1 GCA_030639165.1 Alphaproteobacteria bacterium | reverse complement strand
CTGCGTATATTTTCCAGCATATGGTCCATATTATACGGGCTAATCGAAACTTGATTAGACTTGCAGATTGCAAAATAGCGCACGCATTCAGTCATATCTTCGCGGTATGGCGCATACATAATTTTATAGCGCTCAACATCCATGATGCGGGTAAGTAAATCTTCGGCGCTGCGCTCTGGTAACTCTTGAAAATATGAGCGTTTAAGCCCTATACCTTCGGCTTTATCACATAATATTTTGATCTTATTATTAACATCATCAAGCACAAATCTAGCGTCACTAAAAGGCGCGGCAATGCTCGCAACCTCCAAAAGTTCGCTAGTTGGCTCGTTATGAACCCAATCACTATCGGGCATAGCCGCAACGGCGCTGTTTTTAAGGACGCGGTTTTGGGATAAGCTCATCACAGAAAGGTCGGGATCTTCTGGGTTGATAAAGGTAAGTTCAACCTCTATCCCTGCTTGAGCATTCTTGCCTGCGCCAGCATAGAGATCAAAAACATCACTTGCTTCGTTAATTTCTGTTAAATCGCTTGCATTAACTTCGGACATCAATCCTACCCTCAATATTTCCCTAAAGCATTATATCTATATGTTATTCTCTTTACAAACAAAGAGCGTTACAAAGTTTTTATCTACGCATATACAAGCCAATTTGCAGCTCAATTTGATTTGCTAAATCATTCAGCGCATTCTCACGTGTATTCTGCGCGGAAACGCGAGTTGCAAATTCACTGGTCAGGATATTATAGCTAGATATAGAACTTAATTTACGTGTTAAAACAATCTCATCACTATCATTATTAGTAAGCGTTATTTGAGTCTTTAAATGTAATTGCGCGCGCGTAGCATCAGACGTTTTGGTTATATCCAGATCAATAACTTTCTCCTGAATTGGAGAAACTTTAAGTGAATATCTTGCATTTGCTGGGTAAGCATCGGAATAAAATCTATCAATCAATGCATTGCGCAGATATTGCCCTGATTTATTTGGAATATTGCCAATTTCTATTTGTGCCAGCTCGGCGCTAAGATTAGGAGCTGAGTTATTGCTGCTATACATCGGTTTAAAACCACAGGCAGAAATAAATAAGCACGCAGCTAAAGTAAATAACGTTTTTTTCATGCTGTTTCTCATTATGAATTATCCTACTACTACATTAACTATTCTACCTGGTATAAATATAAACTTACGCAATGACTTGCCTTCCATAGCACGTTGTACACTTGCTTCTGCCATAGCAATCTCTTCGGCCTTTTTCTGATCGGCATTAGCTGGCAATGTTATAGTTGCCCGCACTTTACCGTTCACTTGCACTGCTATGGTTACTGTATCAGAAGCTAGCAATTCTTCCTTATAAATCGGCCATGCTTGGTCAATAAGTATGTTTTTATTGCCAATTTCCTTCCATAAATCCTCTGCTAAATGCGGCATTATCGGGTTTATCATTATAATGAAAGATTCGACGGCCTCTTTAAGAGTGAATTGATCTCCCGCATCAGTAACCTTGAATGAAGTGAAGGCATTATAAAATTCACGGAGCTGCGCGACGGCCTTATTCATTGCGAAGTCTTCAATACTAGTGCCAACATTTTTAACAGTATTATGTGTCAGGCGGCGAAGATCCTTTGCTGCGCTGGAGCTAACCTTACTTTCATCGCCACTTTGCAAATCAAGAGAAGTGATCGCGCTATATACTTTATTAATAAAGCGCCATGCGCCCTCTATACCGCTTTCTGTCCATTCGAGGTCACGCTCAGGCGGGGAGTCGGACAATATAAATAGCCTTGCCGCATCCGCGCCATATATACCCATTATCTCTTCAGGATCAATGACGTTTTTCTTGGATTTAGACATCTTTATGCTTGCGCCAACAACTACTTTCCCGCCAGTTTCGACGTGTTTCCACTCACCAGCATCATTTTGGACAGCGTCTGTGGGATAAATCCATTTACCATTCTCGTCTTTATATGTCTCGTGAGTAACCATGCCTTGCGTGAATAGACCGCTAAAAGGTTCGTTGCTTTCAATAAATCCGCAATCGCGCATTGCTTTGGTGAAAAAGCGAGCATATAGCAAGTGAAGCACCGCGTGCTCTACCCCGCCAATATATTGATCTACTCCGCCATCTTTAGGCAGCCAGTAAGCGGCCTTTTCTTTATCTGTAGGCAGTTGTGTATTTTTGGAATCGCAATAACGGAATTGATACCAGCTACTCTCAAAGAAAGTATCAAATGTATCGGTTTCGCGTTTGGCTGCCTTACCGCAAGACGGGCAAGGGGCGTTTTTCCATGTCGGGTGATGATCTAGCGGATTACCAGCCTTATCAAAACTAACATCTTGCGGAAGAGTAACTGGAAGCTGCTCTTCTGGAACAGGAACAGCGCCGCAGGTCTCACAATATATAATAGGAATAGGGCAACCCCAATAACGCTGGCGACTTATACCCCAATCACGCAAGCGATATTGAGTAGTGCCAAAGCCAGTACCATTTTCTTCGCATTTAGTGATTATAGTTTTTTGCGCCTCTTCAATAGACATACCATCAAGAAATTCTGAGTTTATAAGCTCACCTTCACCTGTGTAAGCTTCGGTCACCTTTACCTCGGCTTCGCTAGAGACAACAGGTGAAATCGGCAAATCATATTTGCTAGAAAAGTCCCAGTCACGCTGATCAT
>DAOWDF010000292.1 GCA_030639165.1 Alphaproteobacteria bacterium | reverse complement strand
GCCGCCATCCTTGAATTTCTGCATGATAACGCCCTTACCTTTGGTCATTTCAGGTAGCTCATCCTGTGGGAATATTAGCATCTTGCGGTTTTTGCCGATCACTGCGACTTGGTCATCACCATCATTCATATAACGGCAAATTGCGGCCTCAACATTACCTGACACGTTCAAAACTAGCTTACCAGTTTTAGTTTGCGCGATAATATCGTTTGAATTAACCACAAAGCCACGCCCATCACTGGAGGCGAGCAATATCTTCATATCAGGACGATGCACGCGCATCATCATAACGCTGGCATCATTGGGGATATCAACCATAATGCGCAAAGGCTCACCAAAGCCGCGGCCAGATGGCAATTTATCACAGCCAAGAGTATAAAAACGCCCATTAGTGGCAAAGATCATGATCTTATCAGTAGTTTGCGTTTCAAGCACAAATTTAGAGCGGTCACCCTCTTTGTACTTAATATCAGCCGCCTTATGGCCATGGCCTTTCAGAGCCTTGATCCAGCCTTGAGAGGAGCAAATTATTGTTACTGGCTCTTTCTCAATCATAATAGCATCGAAGTCAATTTCAATCGGCTCTAGGGCTGCGCCGATAGTTGTGCGCCTTTTACCTAGCTTAGTATCTTCGCCAAATAGCTTTTTGATATGTGCGATTTGTTTTTTAATGCGCGTCCATTGACGGGCTTCTGAGCCGATCAGTTTCTCAAGCGCATCGCGCTCCTTGGCTAGTTCATCATGCTCGGCCTGTATTCCGATTTCTTCGAGCTTATGCAAGCGACGTAAGCGTAGATTTAACACTGCTTCAACTTGAATTTCGGTTAGCTTAAATGTCTCCATCAAGCATTCTTTGGGCTTGTCCTCGAAACGTATGATGCGGATAACCTCATCAATATTGAGGAATACTATCAGATATCCTTCTAGAACTTCGAGGCGGTGCAGAACTTTTTCAAGACGGAATTGCGAGCGGCGAACAAGGACTTCTTGCTGGTGATTGAGCCAGCATTGAAGTACTTCCTTGATGTTCATAACGCGCGGAACGAGGCCGTTTTCGAGCACATTCATATTCATATTAAAACGCGTTTCAAGATCGCAAGCGCGGAATAATGCTTCCATTAATATTTCTGGCGCGACATTACGGTTCTTAGGAACGATAACGAGGCGGATATCTTCGGCGCTCTCATCACGAACATCGTCCAGCAATGGCAGTTTCTTGAGGTTTATAAGATCAGCTATTTTCTCGATTAGCTTGGATTTTTGTACCTGATATGGAATTTCTGTAACAACAATCTGGTACATGCCCTGCTTTAGCTCTTCCTTTTCCCAACGCGAGCGGATACGGAATGCGCCTTTGCCAGTCTCATAAGCCTTAACCACATCCTCAGGTTTTTCAACCATAACGCCGCCAGTTGGCATATCTGGCCCGCGTACAATTTCAACAATCTCGGCAATAGTTGGATCTTTTTCGAGCATAAGCTCCATCGCGCCGCAAAGCTCGGCAACATTATGCGGTGGAATATTAGTGGCCATACCAACAGCAATACCGCTAGAGCCATTAGCTAGCAAATTCGGGAAACCACCGGGAAGCACCACAGGCTCACTTTCCGAACCGTCATAGGTCGGGCGGAAATCAACTGCGTCTTCCTCGATCCCATCGAGCAGCATAATAGCAACGTCGGTCAGACGCGCCTCCGTATAACGCATAGCAGCTGCATTATCGCCATCAATATTACCAAAATTCCCCTGTCCATCGACAAGCGGATAGCGTTGAGCAAAGTCCTGCGCTAGGCGAACCATCGCGTCATAAACGGCGGTATCTCCGTGAGGGTGGAACTTACCTATAACATCACCGACCACACGCGCTGATTTTTTCGGGCGCAAGTTGGGGTTAAGCTTGAGCTGATACATCGCGAACATAAGGCGGCGATGCACTGGCTTCATACCATCGCGTACATCGGGCAGAGAACGGCTCATGATAGTAGATAGCGCGTATGACAGATACCGATCGGATAAGATATCAGTGATCGGCTCGTTAATTATTTCTTGTACTGTATTATCCTGTGGCATGGAGTGTGCTACCTAACTCATCTAAATTTGCTGCGTTATCTTTATCTGCGCCATTGTTTTTGACAAAAAATTCACCAAAACGCAAGGATAAGATTTGCCGAGCATCGGGAAGTCCACGGTTATGATGCACAAAAACCCAGTGTTCTAGGAAAAACTCAGTCATTTTAAGGCCTGTTATAATGTCATCATTATTATCGACAGAGCTGGTGGGCTTTAGGAATTCTGGCAAGGGCAAGAGCTTATCCTTATATGGAGCGCCAGCTTCTAAGCTTACTGCGCGGCCAGTCTTCGGGCTTATATAGGCGAGCTTACTATCATCGCCCCCACCTGCGCAGCGCGTTAAATCGAGCGCAAAACCTAGCTCCTTTAACAGAGCAATTTCCCACATAATATACCCTTGCGCCCAGACAGCTCCATCTAATATATTGAGCAGTGCAAGCAAGCCATTATATACGCCAGCCCCGCCTTCTTTCTCAGGAATTGCTGCATCACAAAGGGCACATGCGGATTGCAGAGCAGCTAGTTTTAGCGCATCTTGCATGATCCTCGCGGCGCAAGAATGGGATAGCTCCAGCGTTAGTGAGCCAAGATCATC
>DAOWDF010000016.1 GCA_030639165.1 Alphaproteobacteria bacterium | reverse complement strand
TTCACCACCCAGCCAGAATTTATCGCTCAAAGCTTGACCATATCCAGCAAAAACCCCTGCATTAAATCCATTTTCGCTCTCGCTATCTACGCTAGTCTTACCAAGTCCGATTTGTGCGCCGACATATGGCCCGTCAAATGCAGAATCTGCCATTGCTGGCATAGCTGTAAAAGCAATTAGAGCGGAAGCTCCTGTTAAAAGTGTAAAAAATCTCATAGTTTAAACTCCTTGTTTTGTAATAAACGAAAAAGCCACCGGAGCTTTGAGACCCTGGTGACTGGGAGTTCGAAACCGTTACAAGAGAAACGGCGTGGCAGCCTTTAGCTGACGCCTGTACATACGCCGCCACCTCCCAGTCAAAGACAAAGAAGTAACATCAGTGGCGCAATCAACCCAACTAAATCAAGAAAAATACACCATTTACGACTGATGCCAGCCGCTCTTGTATATTGGGTTTCGACGCCCAAAAGATACACAGACCATCCATGTATCTTCGACTAGAGGATATAATAATATGAAATACAGATCAAGCAAAATTTTATTGTATTTTGCTGTTGACTTTCTAGGTTGTTTTTCCTATACTCCTAGCTAACATAGCCTAGGAATCTTACCCACAGCCCACGATTATGAAAAAGATTTTGTTTGTGCAATAAAGGAAGTCGTGAAAAAACCTGTGGTTAAAAAACAAGATTTCAATATAAAGCTATTGAGCCCGAGAATCGAGCCCACTAGCACGTAACGCCTTGTAATATAACAGTTACCTCGCGGGCTCGCGTTAGCCCCGATGCGGATCCGCCGCCCCGAATTTCGTGCCCACCCTTGGTATTTGGGGTCCGTTTTTAGATAACAACAGCATCAACGATATGCATTTCTGCTGACTTGCGCCCCTGCCACTCATTAATTTTGAGCTGCCCTAAAATATTGAACGCATGAGTTCCAGTTTTTAGCAAAGCATCACCAAGGGGCGTATCTACAGAGCGGAACGCCATTGCTTTTATACGGCTACCGCCCTCCCAATCACTAATCATGACGCGGATATGCGCTGAACCAACCACGTCTGCTTTATGAATACGGACATTTTTCAGCATGAATACAGGCTCTGGCTGTGCCTGTCCGAATGGCCCAACTTTATTTTGCAGCATCTCCACCAGATCAACGGTAACGCCGCGCGCAGTTAGCACTCCATCAACGATGGTCTCTACATTTGTATCAACATTTTCCATCTGCCTTGCAATATGCTCACCAAGAAACTCGCGCAAAGGCTCCAGATTTTTAGGATCGAGACTAAACCCGCCAGCCATAGCATGGCCGCCGCCATTCCTAAGTAAACCAGCTTGCCGCGCATCAATGAAGCTCTGCGCTATATGAACGCCGGCGATCGAACGCCCAGATCCACGCCCCTCCATATTACCGTCACCTAGCTTGGCATAAGTCACTACGCAAGTCGGACGGTTATATTTTTCCTTAATCCGCCCAGCTACCAGCCCGCTTAGCCCCGGATGCCAGTCCTCATGATCCAGCAATATCATCGGAGCATCTGATAATACCCTATCCTCAACCATGGAAATCGCTTGCTCCTCCATGGTTTGCTGGATAGCTTTGCGCTTATCATTACAATCATTTAGCGTCCATGAAATGTTCTTAGCTTCTTCCGCATCATCAGTAGAAAGTAAACGCGCCCCAAGATCAGATTGATGCACTCGTGACCCTGCGTTGATCCTAGGGCCTAATGCAAATCCTGCATGATATGTTGTGTATGGAGAGCTAACACCGGCAACATTCGCCAATTCCCTAAGCCCAACATTAAGGCTATTTTCCATATATTTGAACCCCTGACGCACCAATAAACGGTTCACGCCAATTAGCGGAACCATGTCACAAACAGTTCCAAGTGCCACAATATCCAGCCAATCCTTCAACGGTGCTTCAGCAATATCATTATCCTTGTAAAAACCAACAGAGCGTAATTTATTATTTACTGCCACACACATCATAAATGTCACGCCAACCGCAGCCAACA
>DAOWDF010000182.1 GCA_030639165.1 Alphaproteobacteria bacterium | reverse complement strand
CTTGATTTCTATGCCGAGCTTTATTGTGGAGGCTGCGTTTGTTGTTGGGCTTATTCGATACGTCTTGTATCGAGAGGCTATCTTTATATGGGGTCGAGCCGTTCCAATGCCAGAGACTGAGGATAACCCAGCGCCATATAGCGGCGCTATGAGTAGAAGGCAGTGCTTACAAGCTGGCATAGCAACTTACCTTTTATTGAAAGTTGTGCTGGGCGGTATATCTGCATTGGCGCTTGATAATTACTCGGCACTTACGCCAACAGATGGGACAACGGCAGAAGGCGAAGCGGAAATAAGTCTATTATATTCCTTAACTAACAGCTTTATTATGCTCTGCTATATAGCCTTATTTATATGGAGCTTTAGGCTACTATGGATCTATATACCTATATCCATAGGGGTTTCCTTTTCTGATTATCTAAAGAAAATGGCTGGAATGAAAAGCTCGCTTTACTTGATAGCAACATGGTTTATTTGCTTTTTGCCACTAATTGTTTTATTTATCTCAATTATTCAATTATTTACAGGGCTTATGGTAGAGGGAAGCGCGGCATTTATAATTGTAAAAGCAATATTAGAAGGTATTGCAGAAATTATATTAATTTGCGTGCCTGTTATTGCGATAACGCACGGGCTAGCACAGATTTTTTTGGGTAAAGTAAGATGAAAATATATGTGACCGACCAACAAGGTAAGGAACATGAACTGGACGCGATAGAAGGGTGGCGGGTGATGGAAATTATCCGTGATCACGGCCTTCCTATAAAAGCAGAATGCGGCGGAGCGTGCGCGTGCGCTACATGCCATGTTTATGTTAATGATAACTGGGCGGCAAAAATACCTGCTATGCGCGCCGATGAGGATGCAATGCTAGATGAGGCATTCTATTTGGAAGATGGCTCTCGCCTATCCTGCCAAATAATTTTGGATAAATCCATGGATGGCCTGCGCCTAACTTTGGCCAGTAGCATTATGTGAATCTCCCATATATAGTCACAGGAATTAAGTTTAGTACAAGGCACTAGGAGCGCAGCGTATAATTAATACGTAAGCGACGAAGTAACGGTGTAATAAGCTTAATTCCTGTGACTATAGTTAATGCAAAGTTCCTTGCCAGTCGGCAAAACGATGGTCGCTTGGCGTTATTATCTCTTGCCTAGCCACATATACAGAGTGTAATTTCCCTTCAATTTTGGCGCTCCAAAAATCTAGAAATTCATGCAGTGTTGGGTATTGGGGCGCTAAATCATATTCTTGCCAGATAAATTCCTGCAATAAATTCTCATGATCTGGTAAATGATAAATTATTTGCGCCGTAGTTAAACGGTAATCATTCATTTGTTTTTCAAAATCAGCCATAATACAAAACCTCCTAATTCCACGGTTTTAATAATAGCATAAATATATTTATATAAGATTAAGCATAAATTTTATCTTTAATGTGTTTGCATTAAGCGTGCACTTACCCTTGCGTAAACATATAAATCACATTACATATATTGTATGGCTGAAGAACAGAATAAACCTTACCGCGTATTAGCGCGTAAATATCGCCCGCAAAATTTTGACGAGCTGATCGGGCAAGATGCTCTAGTGCGTACATTGAAAAACGCGATTACTTCGGGGCGGATTGCGCATGCATTTATGCTAACTGGTGTGCGCGGTGTGGGTAAAACTACGACGGCTCGTATTATCGCGAAAGCTTTGAATTATAAAGGCCCTGACGGCACTTCAGAGCCAACAATAGGCGATACCTCGGATTGCTCTCTTTGTCAGGCTATATCGGAAGATCGTGCGCCTGATGTTATCGAGATGGATGCTGCTAGTCGCACTGGTGTTGATGATATCCGTGAAATTCTTGATGGGGTGCGTTATGCTCCTGTTGAAGCGCGTTATAAGATTTATGTGATTGACGAGGTGCATATGCTCTCGAAAAATGCATTTAACGCGCTGCTTAAAACCTTGGAAGAGCCGCCAGAGCATGTGAAGTTTATCTTCGCGACCACTGAAATCCGTAAAGTACCAATTACAGTACTTTCGCGCTGTCAGAGATTTGATCTCCAGCGCATTAACGTTGATCTTCTAAGTGAGCATTATACCAAAATATGCGGCCTTGAAAATGTTAAGACCGAAGATGATGCTATCTCTATGATTGCGCGTGCCGCCGATGGTTCGGTTCGCGATGGATTGAGCTTACTGGATCAGGCAATGGCACTATCTGATGGCAGCATTACTGCAAGCCAAGTTCAGTCTATGCTTGGCCTAGCTGATCGCGCGCAGAATATGGACTTGCTGGAAACAGCGCTTAAGGCTGATATGGCTGGCGCTATGGATATAATGGCTAACATATATAAAAATGGTGGCTCTCCTTCTATGGTGATTCAGGATTTGCTTGAGATTACTCATTTACTAACAAAATTGCGAGCTGTGCCTGATTTGGCAGAAATAAACAAGGCTTTATCGGGTGATCAGCTTGACAGAGCCAAAGAGCTTGCGACCAAGATTTCTATGCCCTCGCTAGGCAAAACTTGGCAGATTTTGCTAAAGGGATTGAACGAGGTTAATACTGCGCCAAACCCACAAAACGCCGCCGAGATGGTTATTATCCGCTTGGCATATGCATCTAATTTGCCCGACCCATCCGATTTGGTGAAGAAGCTTAAGGATATGAAAAGCTCTGATAATGGCGCGCCTTCTGCTAGTGGCACGGCGAGCGGTAATTCTAGCAATGCTGCTCAGGCATCATCAGTTCATATGCAAGATTTCACGCCTGCTCCACCATCTCATGTGAGCAGCAGCGTTAATAGCTCTGGGCAAGAAACCATGCACGCCCCTCCAGAGCTATCAATTGTTCCCGATTTAGCAGAGCCGACAAAAGATATAAAAACTCTGGAAGATATGATCGCGTTATTAAATGCGCACCAAGAAATTATGCTTGCTAGCCAGCTATTCCATTTCGCACATGTAATAAGAATTGAGCAAGGAAGATTCGAGTTCAGGCAAAATGATGCAGCTATGCCTGATTTATCACAGAGGTTAACTCGCACACTTAAAACTATCACTGAACAGCACTGGATGGTTGTACTTTCCAAATCAGGTGGAGCGGCGACTTTATCAGAAAAAGAAGATGCTCGCAGTTTACAAGAAATGGCAGACGTGGCAAAAATGCCGCTGATAGATAATATTTTAAAACTAATTCCAGAAGCAAAGCTTACAAAAATTATAAAATCTTAAAAGGAGACTATCACATGGATTTTCAAAAAATGATGAAACAAGCACAAGAAATGCAATATAAATTGCAAGAAGTGCAAGAGAAACTTAAAGACATAGAAGTTGAAGCCGAAGCTGGTGGTGGCCTTGTTAAAGTGACAATGTCATGTTCTGGTAAAGTATTGAAAATTGATATAGATGACAGCCTTATGGGTTCTGATAAAGAAACACTAGAAGATTTAGTTATTGCGGCAATAAACAAGGCTAATGAAACTAAAGAAGAGCGCATTAAAACCGAAACATCCTCGATGATGGAAGGTATGGGCTTACCTGCTGGCGCTATGGGCGGCGGATTACTTTAGTATCTCTTACGTTGTCATACCCGCGGTGCAGCTTGTCTGCGCTTAAACTGCGGGTATCCATATGTCAGCAGCAAAGCTGCTGTCTTTACCAGATCCCCTTCGTATAAATTTGGCTGCGCCAAACCAAGGGGATGACGTTGCGGGTGGAAGGAAAAATAAAATGAAAATAGCTACATGGAATATTAACTCGGTGCGGCTGCGCGCGCCGTTATTGATTGAGGTTTTAAAGGAAGCTGATCTGGATGTTATTTGTTTACAAGAAACAAAGACTCCTGATGAGCATTTTCCACTAGAGGCGATCAAGGCAGCTGGTTATGAGCATATCCATTTTAATGGTATGAAGAGCTATAATGGCGTTGCGATTATTTCGCGCATGCCCTTTACCGAGCCACAAATATATTCCCGTGTATCCAAGCAAGATTGCCGTCATATATCAGTTAAATTCCCTGAGTTTGAGATACATAACCTTTATATACCTGCTGGCGGAGATGAACCAGATCGTGAGATCAACGAAAAGTTCGGCCATAAGCTTGATTTCATTAGCGAAATAACCGAGTTCTTCAAGGATAATTATAGCGCCAATGATCCGCTAATGGTGGTTGGAGATTTCAACATCGCCCCGCAGGAACATGATGTCTGGTCACATAAGCAGCTATTGAAAGTGGTTTCTCATACGCCGATTGAAGTTGAGAAATTAGAGGGCATGCGCGCTTCTATAAACTGGGTGGATACAAGCCGGCACTTCGTACCTGAAGACGAGAAATGCTATACTTGGTGGTCATATAGAAATCGTGATTGGACGAAATCCAACCGCGGACGCAGGCTTGATCATATCTGGGTAACTCATCCCCTAAAAGAAAAACTAAGCCATCACGAAGTTATGAGCCATATAAGATCAGCCGAAAAACCCAGCGATCATGCCCCACTCGTAATAGGATTGTAAACGGACCCAAAATACAGAGATTGGGCTAGAAATACGGGTCTGCGAGCCCGCAATGGGTCTAATGCTAGCCCAATATTTTACGTATAAAACCCCATATATTACAGTATGTTATGGATATCAAGCCCAAAATATGGGCTCAAATGGGTATATTTAGAGTTTTTTGTATCTATTCAGCCATTTTAAATT
>DAOWDF010000251.1 GCA_030639165.1 Alphaproteobacteria bacterium | reverse complement strand
GAGTGGATTTCATATCTGTAACAGTTGTTTTTTGGAGAAAATTCTTATCGGGGTAGCCTGCATTATAGGCGCTATATTGCCCTCCTGATAAATCCCAAATCGCCGCGCCGTCACTTGCGGAGAGCAGATTATAGATCGAAGTTTCGATCGATCCTGCCTCCAATTTTATATTCGGCACGCTGTTAGTGCTTTCGGCATATGGGTTAATCAGCAGAGTTTTATTAGAAGCAGCGCCGATAATGAAACAGCCTTGCGCGGTGCTCGCTATATTGGCTTCACAGTCGATGAAGGAGTTATTGAAGCTGCCATGCTCAATATAAAATCCAGCATTGCTGGTTAATGCGCCTAATGAATAAGCGCGACAATTATGGAACTTATTCGCATTTGGCGTGTCTCCAAGCCCTGATTTTGTTAGGTGAAAGCCGTTTACGGCGGGTTGCTCAACCAGAACGCGGGTAAAATTATTCCAATAGCACGGCTTATTTGTGTCTGTATAACCATCAAGCTGCACCCCTGTATTTGGCGCAACAATAGTAATATCAGTGATAGAGCTTTGTACTACGGGGCGCACAGCGCCATATAATTTAATTCCGACATCACCATTTTCAAGGCGTAGATCGGCTAGTTTTGTGTGGTCGGAGGTTATTTCTATGATGTTAAAGCTGTTATCTTGCGCCTTTATGACTGATTTTTGCCCTGCCCCTATCAGGCTTTGACGCTCTGCTAATGTGATAGTTGCTGTAGTCAGGTAAGTTCCTTCAGGAACGTACACCGCATCATTAGCCGCCAAGGCATTGATGAACGCATTTGTATCATCGGCTAAGCCATTACCAACTGCGCCAAAATCCTTGACCGAGATGAAGTCGGATAATTTATCGGTTGAAGTGCGGGTAGCCGCTCCCGTTCCGGTTGGGGTGAAGTTTGGCGTAGCCATAGATCCTTCCAAACTTACCGCTATTGGATTGCCAGATGCATCAAAACCGAGAGCTTTATTTGCGCGTACAGCCATATCGGGAAGCTGCACATTCGTAGGTGTTTCATGATCACCATATTTGAGCATAAGATCATTCTCGCGGCTTACCTGCTGCAAACCCGCGATGATATAGTCCAGCTCATTATTAATGCTTTGAGCAGAGAAATCCCCACCTTCGAGGAAATCTGTTACGCGCTCAATCGTAAGGTTGCGCTCTAATGTAATTATAGCAGCGTTTGCGGGGGCGCTATCGAAAGTGACAGAGCCGCCAGCTGTTACGCCAGCTCCATTAATCGTAAAACCGCTAGCCTGTGAAGCTCCATCCAGATATACGGCCATATCCTCACTGGCAAATATCGGGAATGGATATGAAAAGTTAGTTTGCACGCCATTTGCGACGTAGCGCACGATAGGTTCTATGTCTGGCATTTTGATATGTTCAGCCATGGTTATTCCTCCTTGAAGGGGTTAGATAATTGCTTTATAAGTGTATGTATGAAATCAATATTACTTACTATTTTTTGCTTAATGCTTAGCTTCCCTGCCGTCGCAGATGATCCTGAAGATTGGTGGAACGATTCCTATTGCAGTCCGTTTGATGATAAATGCAATGGGCGCGACAAAGACAAATATTTCGGCGATGATAAAGAAGCTAAAGAAGATCGCGTTAAATACACAAACCCACAAAGAGCGGATGAGCCAGATAGCATCTGGGGTAGCCGTAAGAAAAACCGTGGCTCTCTAGGTGATATCCAACGCGGACAGCTTGAAACGCGATGATGGCGTTACTAAACTCGACCTGCAAAACCCACGACATCAGATAAAGTGTCATTAAAGGCCGATATGGTTTTGAGCTTATTGCGCTCCTCTAACTGTGTGCGTTGTAAAACATTGATTGAGCTTTTCTGCGATAAATCCTGATCAAGTGCATTAAAACGCAGAGCATCCAGCCCCTC
Source organism: Alphaproteobacteria bacterium (assembly GCA_030639165.1). Taxonomy (GTDB): domain Bacteria; phylum Pseudomonadota; class Alphaproteobacteria; order Micavibrionales; family Micavibrionaceae; genus UBA1672. The sequence goes on along the minus strand of DAOWDF010000251.1, from coordinate 2,928 downwards.
ACGTTTTGATTTTTCATCATCGGATTCCTCGAACAGGCCGAGCAGCACTGCTTGTGATGAACCACCGCGTGAACCTATCCCTTGAGCGCCAAAACTAGCGCGCTGGCGAGCTACTGCACGGCGCAGTGCATCTTTTCGCTCTTTTTCAGAATTTACCGCATCAAGATTAATTTTGGCTTTATCTTGCGCAGCATCTTGTGTGGCCTGACGCTGCTGTAATTTTTGTGTTGCCTCTAGCTGCTCCGCACCTAAATTGCGCTGCTTACGGCTGGACTGGCGTGATATTTCACTTGTTACAAGCCCCACCCCTTGCGCGAATAGCGGGCTGGTTATTATTGGTGTTAATGCTCCCATTGGTATTTCCTTTCGTTATAAATTACACATAAAAAAACAGCCCATTACGGACTGTTATAAATTTGAATTATAAAATTTTACTTACTAAGCATAGGCAAGATCTAAATCATTGCCTGCGGGTGGATCTGGCTTTTTGCTAACTTCACTATTACCCAAATAACGTTGCAACTTTTCATCATATGAAGCAGCAAACTTTACAATATTACCCCTTGAGCCAAATTGCATTGAAAGCGGGCTATTATTCCAGCCATCAACAAGCTCCCCTGCTTGCTTCCATTGCTCCATCTCCTGCCAAAAATCTTTGAATGACTTCTTACCTATCCAAGCATTGTAAAAAGATTGCTGCAGCTCTTCATAGCGTTCACTGAATTTAATTGTTGGCTCTATAATATTATTCTCATGGAATTTTTTATAACGCTCATTATCTATATCAAGAACAGTATCTAACAAGACAAGCTCAGAGCCAATACTACCAACATTACTTTCGGCCCAATCAGAAACACCAAAATGCTTCTCCATTTCACTACCCTGCTCATTTCTATCCCAGTGACGACAAACCTTATGTTTAACTCCAATCATAAGCTGAACCACGAAGTCATCAAACTGCACAAGGCCAATGGGTGGAACAGAGTTATGTAAGTATGCGTGTGATATTTTGAAATAGTTTGTAAAATATTTTTCTGGACTTAAGGCATCATCAAATCTTTTATAAACATTATTTTTTTCATCTGTTTTAAAAGAAGGATAAAGCCGTAATACTGCGCCATAATGGTTAAGCATTAGGTTATAGCCACCCTCTCTTGTTTTAAACATATCCACTTTAACTTCAGGGAATGGTAGATCTATTCTCTCGAAAAGGCACTCAAGATTATCCATCAATAAGTGATAACCATTATAAAATGATCCATCACCCAGCTCTTGCTCATCTTGTGCATTTGAAAATATCTCAACTATCATGGCTGATTTTATAACACTTATATTTTCATAAAGCAAGAAATGTGACTTTGTGCATCCACTAAGAATGCTACAGTTATACTTTTGTGGTGAAAAAAACGCCTGTTATTCCAATGGGCGGGCTGTTAATTAATCTATAAACTTAGTGACCCATTTTTCTTAATAGCATCAAAAAAACTTACAACATGGCCTTCTTCATCATATGATGATCTCACAATATTAGCTATATATGTGACCATAATTCCATCTATGTCCAATAGACTATAGCGATTTAGAGTGTCTATATCTTTGGATTGCTCATTAAACATATGCGTCATTCCCGATAATGTTGCTGATGCCTTAATATAGGCAAGCTCCAATGCGCTTTGATTTTCATCACCCTCAAGCTTATGCAGTGCCATATTAATGGCCTTAACTGTCATTGGATCAGCCACACCACCCTTAGCTAACGATAATACATTAGTCACAAAAACACTCCTAAACTTGATTATTTAACGTAAGGCAAAGTACGCAAACCCAAAGATATGTCAAGTGTTTTACAAACTAAAAAGATACAAATTAATCATTTACCTTAATTTCGGCGGCAACTGACAGAAGCGTAAAAGGCAGTGGAGAGCTTTGCTCAATCTTCCAGAGTGGTTTTGTGCCATCTGCCTGCCAGCCTAAAGACCGCACCCTTACATCACCGCTGACAATTGGATTTGGGGCATCTAATATAGGGTCCTCTCCTAACTGCTTAAGGGCAATATCCTTTGCTCCACGACCAACATCTATACGTAAAGCAGCAGTATCACGAACGCGGAATATTGCCTCGACAAGGCGCAACTTTCTTCCTGCACCAACTTTACCAACTTCATTAGGTGGCAAAGGCTCAACTATATGCGTATAAGACAGGCCAATTTCCACTTCGCTGGCTGGTTCACTTAGGGTCACTGACCCGCTCTGCACCAGCTGATTGGCGAGAACTGCGCCATCAGCAACAATAGAAACGCTGCTTCCCTCAAGGTGACCCAACCCTGACCAAACGGTTGCGGGCGTGCCAACACTGCCTGTAAGCGCAGAATCCAGATGCAAATTAGTGTCAAATTGCTCGATTAAATAAGCCCCGCCCCGCTCTATCAGCATATAGACATCATCGCCAACAACCGATACAGATTTGACCAAGCCATCAGTTTCATGCAGCGTCCAAGCTGATACTTTTTCGGCTCTAAACACTGTGAGGCTAGCGAATTTTCCATCCGCTCGTACAACAAATAGCAGGCGGTTTTTCTGATCGTAATCCTGATCTACAGGCGTTTCCACGACATGACTTGATAATAGAGCCAGATCGGTTGAGGTATAGGCCGCCTCTAAATCAGTATAGAGATATTCGTGAATTTCCTTGCCATTTCGCGCGATATATAAGGTTGCACCATCGACATTAACTGGCGGAACATAGCGGTCTATGCGCGATCCTGTACGCGTCTGCCTACGGATTTGCACAGAAGTCGGGGTTAGCGGATCACCGGTAACCATCCATTCTGCTCCGCTAGTGAATACTTGCAAGTGACGGGAGGAAAACACTCCGCGAATAGCGTTGACCTGATCGGAGAGAATGGAAAACTCTATACCCTCATCGTC
>DAOWDF010000019.1 GCA_030639165.1 Alphaproteobacteria bacterium | reverse complement strand
TAATAATTTTATTGGTCATGATAATATGCGGCGTTTACAGCTTGGTATCGCTGGCGCGTTGTTCCTTCATGCCTTAATTCTAATTAAGGTCATATACCCCTCGTCACAAAAAATTATATCTGCAGATATATTTAGCCCACCAACAAATATTACCATTAGCTTACTTGCGCCTATCAAAGTGCCACCAAAAACTGTGCCTAAAGAACTAAAGATAGTGGAGCCTATACAAAAGAAACCAGTTATTAAAAAAGTGGTTAAACCCATTATTCAACAAACGTCACCTAAAGAATTAAACATTATAGAGCCAGCCTCGCCCCCACTACGACAGCATCAAATTACAAAGCCTGTCCGCAATATTATCCCTGTAATTAGTGACGCCAGTATTAAGGGAAGACGCGTTCAACCTGAATACCCCAAGAGGTCTTTAAGATTACGCCAAGAAGGAGTTGTCTGGCTGCGTGTATTGATTTCAGATACGGGCAAGCGACAAGATATTAAGCTGCATAAACCTTCTCAATATGCTTTATTAAACCAAGCAGCGATTAAGGCTGTTAAAAAATGGACATTTGATCCTAATATTGTGAATGGCCGCGCCGTTCAAAGCTGGGTCGAAATTCCAATTGAATTTAAAATCCAGTAACCCAAGTACTCAAGGAAAATTATGCCAGAAATACTTTCACAAATCGGCCCTCTTCTTTACCCACTATTAGCATTCTCACTATTAGGCGCGGTTCTTATTATTGAGCGTTCGGTGTTTTTCCTGCGGCTACCGAAAATGGAGGATGCTAAGAGTTTCAAGGCTCTTGAGAAGGAATTGCAGGATAATGCTGCCCTACCAAAGCCTGTGCGGGATGAGTTGCTATCATTTCGTTTGCTAGATATTAAATCCAACCTTGAAAGCGGAATTAACTTATTGCGGCTTATCTCCGTTCTAAGTCCTATGCTGGGGTTACTCGGCACTGTTCTGGGCATAATTGAAACATTTAAGGATATTTCAAAGATAGAAGGCGCGATCGCCCCAAGCATGATAGCTGACGGCTTGTGGAGCGCTATGCTAACCACAGCTTACGGCCTATCAATCGCCCTGCCCTGCCTATTTGCTGCCTTCTTATTTACTAGAATAGCAGAAAAGCGCCTTGAGAAATTCCAGCGGCATTTAAACTCGCAAAGCCTTAAGATTGAAGGCGTAAAGTTATCATGATTGAAATACCAGACAGCAAGCGCGGTAATATTATTAACGACCTTACACCTGACCTTACACCGCTTTTAGATGTAATGTTCATGCTGCTAATATTTTTCATCCTTACGGCGAATGCTGTGCCTTACGCCCTAGATGTGAATTTACCCGAAGATGCAGAGGAAATAACACAAGCAATCAGCGACCCTGATATGCTATCTGTTACCTTATTAGTAGGTGATTTGGGCTGGAAAATTAATGGCACTAATTACCTAATCGAAACAGAATTCAGGGCTAATCTAAAATCTCGCGCTCAAGGTAACAAGCGGGTTGTTATTATCGGAGATAAAGAAGTATCCATGCAAAAGTTGCTATCAGTTTTGGCTTTCTTGCGTAAAAACAACATCGAAACCGCAGATATTGTTATGGACAGACAATAAAATCAGCATCTTATATGCTCACCTTTTTATAATTGCCCATCATGGCAAAGCTAACCTCACAAGACTATCAAGGGCATTCGCGAATTTAGCACGCTCCTTTTGACCGAAAGCACTTGGGCCACCTGTTTCTACGCCAGACCCGCGCAGATCATCCATAAAGTCACGCATACTTAGTATATGTCCGATATTATTGCTGTCATATAATGTACCGCGTGGATCAAGAGCAATAGCGCCCTTTTTCACCACTCGCGCGGCCAATGGTATGTCTGCGGTGATAATAATGTCGCCAGCGGCACATAGCTCAACAATTCTATCATCAGCTAGATCAGCACCGTCAGGGACTTGGATCATTTCGATCGTCGCGATGGGAGGAAGGCGCAGATATTGGTTGGCGACAAATATAACCGAAATTCTTTTGCGCTCCGCCACGCGAAACAAAATTTCTTTTACCCCCTTAGGGCATGCATCGCCATCTACAAATATACGCATATTTTTAATCCGAAATTTTCACACGGATACGGTTTTTTCCAACTTTGCTATTATGCAGCTGCTCAATAGCTTCCTTCACTTCATGCTCCAGCGCCATCTCCACAAAGCCAAAACCCTTGGATTTGCCAGTGTCTTGATTAAGTACAAGAGAGCATGATTTTATATTGCCAACCTTTTTGAAAAGCTCCGCCAATGCTTGCTCATCAAAGTCACGTGGCAGGTTGAGAACGATTAATTTCATTGTAAAATCTCCTATAGGAATGGGTCAGTGCCTGAATAACATATAACTTTGTCTGCGTCACTGTATGATTTTTGTTGACGTGGAGCATAAAACCATGCTTAGTGCCATTAAGTTTGATTATATAATATTATAAATACCCGTTTTCCTTTCGATATCGTCCGGTTTAACTGAGGTAAATGAGGTAACTCATTATCAGACAGAAAAATTCAGTCACGCAGTTGTGGCTGGAAATATACCGAGACTTGCATAAGGAGAATATACAATGGCAACAGGTACAGTAAAATGGTTTAACCCAACTAAGGGTTTTGGTTTCATCGAGCCTGAAAATGGCGGCGGCGATGTGTTTGTACACATCAGCGCAGTTGAGCAATCAGGTCTTAATGGCTTGAATGAAGGTCAAAAGATCTCATTCGATATCCAAGAAGAAAAAGGCAAGCAATCAGCTTGTAACTTGAAAGAAGCTGCTTAATTTAAGCGCTCTCTTATGAGTATTAGAAACACGGGCTGCCTTATGGTTCCCGTGTTTTTTTATGGGCGGTGGACAAAGGCTCAGTGCCTGAGTACCATAGGTGCGCGATATCGCAAAACTAAACGGAGCGCGAGCACTATGTCAGACACTAAAATAGATATTGAAACCTATTACCCAAAACATTTTATGTGTAAATTAAACAAGAAAACTGCGAGTAAGCTAGTAACAATAAT
>DAOWDF010000036.1 GCA_030639165.1 Alphaproteobacteria bacterium | reverse complement strand
TTGATCAGGTTACAGACCCGCATAATGTTGGCGCAATATTGCGTAGTGCAAGTGCTTTCGGGCTTGATGGGGTTGTAATGCAGAAAAAGCATGCGCCTATTCTTGACGGGGTTCTTGCGAAGACCGCTTGCGGCGCAGTTGATCATATAGCTGTAGCGCAAGCTACAAACCTTAGCCGGGCTATAAAAGAGCTTCAGGATGAAGGATTTTATGTCATTGGGCTAGATGAACGGGGAACACATGAAATTGGAAAACTTGACTTGAAAGCAGCAAATCACAAGATTAAAATTGCCGTGGTTTTAGGGTCAGAGGGCGATGGTATAAGACGTCTTATCAAGGAATCTTGTGATGAACTTACAAGGCTTCCTACTGGTGGAGCTATAGCCAGCCTGAATGTTTCCAACGCAGCGGCTGTAACTTTCTACGCTTTAATGCTATGATTTATGCATAAGAATGCACTAAAAAACATAATCTTAATATTTGGTTAATTTTTTTTGACATCCTTAAGTTTGTTTCGTTACTATACTTACAAGAATTCAACTTAAGGGCCTAACAATTAAAAAATACCAGCCCTATGGTTAAAACGGTTCAACCCGCTGCTAATGAAGTTACTTAGTATTTTCATTAGCTTATCACCCAAACTTAAAAGGCCTCGCTATTATTTGCGAGGCTTCTTTTTTTGTTGTTACATATAAAATTTAATAATGTAAATAAAATACAAGGGTATTAATGGTAATAACATATGTAACCTACATAGAATTAATAGGTTTTTTATAGTTAAACTATATACTTAAGTTAATTTAACTTCAAAATTTGTACTGACTGTGATTTGAATTTAGAATATTTATATATATGTATGCCATAAACAACAAAAGCCAACGTGGAAATGTGCTGTTTCTTATCCTTATAGCGGTAGCATTATTTGCCGCCCTTTCTTATGCAGTGACCGCATCAACAAGATCTGGCAGCCAAAACTCCAACAACGAAACTATAGACCTCCAAATCTCTCAAATACATCAATATTCTGCAGCCCTTAGTGCTGCCATCCAAAGGTTACAGGTGATAAACAAATGTGATACTTCAGAATTAAATTTTTACTCTACATTGTTCACAAACCCAGCTGATTACAATAATGCATCTGCGCCAATAGATAGCTCCTGTGATGTTTTTCACCCTAATGGCGGCAGAATCCCATGGAGAGAGCCACCTGAAATGCTACAAAATGCAGGCAGTTCTGAGTATTTAATAACTGGATCACTACAAATATCTGGCATAGGAACCGACCAAGGGGGCACTAACCTAGATCAGGAGCTATTATTAATGGCCATTGTTAATAGAGAGATCTGCTTACGTATAAATGATAAGGAAGGAATTACGAATCCAGGCGGTAACCCTCCACATAGCAACAGTAAGGGAGGATACTCTATACCCCCTACTGCACTACAAGACATAGGTGGAGGGTTTGTAGATGATGAAACATTGGCTGTTAACCCAGCAACTGCTCCTGAAATCTACGGACAAGTTATAGGATGTTACCACCACAACAATCAAAACCATTATTTTTACAATGTCTTGCTAGCGCGCTAGGTAAGGCTAAAATCTGGGCTCAAAATACCACCATAAGTGTATTTTACTGCCTTATGAGGGTCATCTAAGTACCTCTCACCTTTCCTTGTAATGATTGAAGCGTTAATCGCTTCATCACCAGAGCCAAAGTTCGCCTTTTCTAAAAAATAATCTTTTTCCAATTCTTTTATAATATGTAGCTGCCTGTCATCTGACATTTCCTCTATATGGGGAACATGAAGTCCTGCAAGTACTTTCGCTTTTCTTAATAAAGTTAAAGCAGCAGTACATTCAACGCGATAAGAATCTATACCTAGATGTTTTTCCACCTCTATCTCACCTGCTCTAGATATAACATATTGAAGAACGCCTCCATTATCAGTTGATACAACCAAACCAATATCAGTAAGACGATCTAAAATATTAGGAATCTGATCAGAAGAAACCCCATCTATAGCAAAGCTATAAATCTGTAATTTTTTCTTAAAACCACTATCTTTAAATCGTTGAAGCATAGCCAGATAAACCATATCAATGACATGAGTTTTTTCTGCCTCTTCAAAACTAGACGTTAGATTTACTGATAACATTCTATACCCTTAGATTACCTATTCGCAGGAATATAAAACATACCTGCAATTATGTCAAGAAGACACGGGTGCTAGCCAGCCAAGCTACGCAATACATAGTGCAATATCCCACCATTACGGTAATATTCAAGCTCATCGAGAGTATCTATGCGGCAAAGAACTGTTGTTTCCTGCGTCGATCCGTCGGCGTAATTCACGGTCACAGCTACATCATCGCTAGGCTTAATGCCTGATATTCCAGTTATATCAAATGTTTCTCTGCCATCCAAATTCAAACTATTACGATTATCGCTGCCCTTAAATTGCAATGGAAGCACGCCCATTCCGATAAGGTTGGAACGGTGAATCCGCTCATAGCTCTCTGTTATAACTGCCTTAACACCGAGCAATCTCGTACCTTTTGCCGCCCAGTCGCGTGATGATCCTGTGCCATATTCCTTACCAGCAACCACAACCAGCGGCTTGCCTTCGGCCTGATAGCGCATGGATGCGTCATAAATGCTCATCTGCGCACCAGTTGGGATATACTTGGTATAACCGCCCTCAACACCGTCCAGCATTTCATTTTTAATGCGGATATTGGCGAAAGTGCCGCGCGTCATAACTTGGTCATTACCTCTGCGAGAGCCATAAGAATTGAAGTCCTTACGATCAACGCCATTTTTCGCCAAATATTCACCAGCAGGTGAATCCGCCTTAATCGCGCCCGCAGGTGATATATGATCGGTTGTAATAGAGTCCCCAAGCAACGCTAGCATATTTGCGCCTTTAATATCGTTCACATCGTCAGCTTCCTTGCCCATACCCGCAAAGAATGGAGGGTTGCGCACATAGGTGGAGCTTTCCTGCCAATCATATGTCTCAGAAGCTTCAGCACCACCAATGGCTTGCCACTCTGCGCCGCCTTTGAACACATCATCTTTACGCGCCTTAAACATATCGGAGGTCAAGCATTGCTCAACCGTTTCCGCGATCTCTTTATTACTAGGCCAGATATCTTTCATATAAACATCATTGCCGTTTTGATCCTGCCCTAACGGCTCGCTATAAAGGTCGTGCCTCATTGAACCAGCCAGCGCGTATGCCACCACTAGCGGTGGAGATGCCAGATAGTTCGACTTAATATGAGGGGAAATACGCCCTTCAAAGTTACGGTTACCAGAAAGAACGGCCGTAACATTAAGATCGCCCTGCTCTATCGCCGCGGTAATAGGATCAGCCAGCGGGCCTGAATTACCGATACAAGTCGTGCATCCATAGCCCACAATATTAAAGCCCAGCGCGTCCAAATCCTCTTGCAAGCCAGCTTTTACCAGATAATCACCGACAACTTGTGATCCGGGGGCTAGTGAAGTTTTAACCCATGGCTTTACTTCCAAGCCCAGCGCTCTTGCTTTACGTGCAACAAGACCAGCAGCTACCAAAACAGATGGATTTGAAGTGTTGGTACAGCTAGTAATAGCAGCAATCACCACATCACCATTATCAAGATCATAGCCCTCTCCCTTAACTTCTTCCGAAGTTGTTGCTGGCTCTAATGTAGCAAACGCTCTAACTGCATTTTTAAGAGCAATGCGGTCTTGCGGGCGTTTAGGGCCAGAGATAGCAGTCTCGACCTCACTCATATCCAGCGCCAATGTAGTAGTAAATTCAGGGTCAGGAGTATTGGCATCGCGCCACATTCCTTGCGCCTTAGCATATTCCTCAACCACTTTTACGCGATGCGGATCGCGGCCTGTAAATTCAAGGTAGCGCAGAGTCTCTGCGTCCACTGGGAAAAACCCACAAGTTGCGCCATATTCAGGCGCCATATTAGCAATAGTTGCCTGATCAGCCAAACTCAGATGATCAAGACCTTCACCATAAAACTCAACAAATTTGCCAACAACGCCAAGCTCACGCAGCATTTCAACAATTCTAAGTACTAGGTCAGTAGCCGTAGTACCTTCCTTCATAGCGCCTGTAAGCTTAAAGCCTACAACTTCTGGAATTAACATTGATACAGGCTGACCAAGCATTGCGGCTTCAGCCTCAATCCCGCCAACGCCCCAACCAAGAAC